>NZ_JBYSYP010000008.1:0-207842 GCF_058783565.1 Novosphingobium sp. FW305-C-111 | reverse complement strand
AAACCATCGAAATGAGGGGTCCCTTTTAGACGCCGATCACCCCGCTAACGGGGTCCTTTTTGCACGCCGATCCACACCAAGCGGACCGTATGACATGACCCGATAGCGAAGGCCGGTGCGCATCCACAGGCCGGGGATATGGCGCGTATGGTCAGCAAAAAACTGCTGGAAGCGCAGTTCCTGCGAACATGACACCTCGCCCTCCGGGTCGGCCAGAACTTCCTGATCTATACCGGCTTCGGAGAGTACACGTTCGGGGTCGATGGCATTCTCACGCATCGCCGCGGCCATGATCCGCAGGCTCTGGTTCGACAGTTTGAGAGTTTCAAGCAGGTGGAGTTGCATTGTTTGTCTCTGCCACATCCCTATCGCCCGTGTCAGTTTAAGTCAATTATTGGCGGTTACGGCCATTCTGGCGGGTCGAAAGCTGTGGCAAACAGTTCTCAACTCGGAAATTCAACCGGGAACATTTGAGAGGATCCCATGAGTCAAGCAGCCTTCCTGCAGGCCCCTCCCCTGGATGCATCCGGTCCTCGGCCGTTTGCCCACTGGGACAGCAATCCCCGCGTCAAGCTTGGTCAGTTGGGCGCTGAGCCTCCGCTGGACGACCTTGTCGATCAATTGCATCAGACCGTGCACGGATTTGCAGACAAGGTCATGCGCCCCATTGGGCGCGAACTTGACCGGTTGACCGCAGAGCAGGTCATCGCTCCGGGATCCCAACTCTGGTCCTTCCGCGATGCTTACGCATCGCTCGGCATCAATATGGAAGCTCTGGCGACGTTTCCGCCGGCACTGATGCCCGATATCTTTGCCATCCTGTTCGAGGAGCTTGGGTGGGGTGACGCCGGCCTCGCGATCTCGGCAGGCGTCGATCTGCTGCCGCACTACATGGCCGCCAAGTTCGGCAACGATTTTGTGTTCAAGACCTATCCTGAAGAACTGATCGGTTGCTGGGGCATAACCGAACCCGACCACGGCAGCGACTCGCTGGATGCAAACGGGGCGATCTTCCACCCCCAAGGCAGATACGGCCGCCCCAATTGCGTTGCGAAGATCACCGACGGCAAGGTCATCATTTCTGGCCAGAAATCCGCCTGGGTATCCAACGGGCCGATCGCCGAACTGGCAATTCTCTACTGCGCGGCGGAAACCAGAGACGGCGTCGATCCGCGCCGTGGGGCAGTGGTCATCGTTCCGTTGCAGGCTCTTGGAGTGTCCAAGGGAAAGCCGCTCGAGAAGATGGGTCAGCGCGCTCTGCCGCAGGGTGAAATCTTCTTCGACAACATCGAGCTCGATATCGATCACCTCCTGGTCGCGCCCGAGGACTACAAGAAGGGCGTATATGCCATTCACAGTGAAGCCAACGCACTGATGGGCGGCGTGTTCACTGGTTGCGCTCGCGCAGCTTACGAGCACGCATACGCCTATGCACACGAGCGCAAGCAGGGGGGCGTTCCGATCATCCGCCACCAGGACGTCGCCAAGCGACTTTTTCATATGGCCCGCAAGGTTGAACTGTCCCGGGCCATTACTCGCCGTGTGACTGCCTTCAATATGATGAACGACATGCCCGCACTGCAGGCAGCGATGTTCTCGAAAGTGACCGCCACGCAACATGCCCTCGAAGTGGCCAGCGATGCCGTGCAGATGTTCGGCGGCAACGGGGTGACGCGCGAATACCCGGTAGAGAAGATATTCCGCGATGCCCGCTCTTCGTTGATCGAGGATGGCTGCAACGAAATCCTGGCTATCAAGGGAGGAACCCTGATGATCGATCCTGATCTGCTGACGCCGACGGTCTGACGTCACTCTGCCGCGCGATCGGTTGGTCACGCGGCTCACTCAATTGCGAATGAGATCGCCGTGCCTCGGCTTTCGGGGCACGGAGCGGAGGAGAATTGCCTTGCGCCAGAAGGCGATCATTGCGGGAGTGGGGATCACTCCGTTCGGGAAGCATCTCGATCGATCGCTTGCGGCGCTCGCCCGCGAAGCGATCGGGCAGGCGCTGGCCGATGCAGGGATCGGGCTCGAACAGATCGAGGCCGCCTGGGCGGGCACGGCCGGCGCTCCGGTCGTCACTGGGCAGGTTTGCGTCGCCGGGCAGGTTGTGCTGCGCCAGATGGGCCTGGGCGGGATCCCGGTGATCAACATCGAGAACGCCTGCGCCACCGCGTCGACCGCCTTCCAGCAGGCCTGCACGATGGTTTCGCTCGGGGTCTACGACGTGGTCCTCGCCTTCGGAATGGAGAAACTCCACCACCCGGACAAGGAGCGCCCGATGGCGGTCTATGCAGGCTGCGTAGATACCGAACAGCCTGAACAGCTCGACAGATATCTGACGGGCGATCTGACCACCGCGGAACTGGACGCAGCCCCGCGCGACCGGCGTTCGCTGTTCATGGACATTTACGCCCGAATGGCGCGCGACTACATAGCTGCGAGCGGCGCGACCCAGCGCGACTTCGCGCTCGTTTCCGCGAAGAATTCACGCCACGGCAGCCTCAATCCCAACGCCCAGTACCACGAGGTGCTGAGCGTGGAGGATGTGCTTCAAGCCAAGCCGATCTCCCCACCGTTAACCTTGCCGATGTGCTCTCCCATCGGTGACGGAGCGGCAGCGGCGGTGATCGTCTCGGAGCGCATGGCAGCCCGGTTGGGTGTCGAGGCTCCGGTGCATGTCCTTTCCTCGATCGTTTCAAGCGGTTTTGACGCTCTGCCTGGCAGGCCTGGCCTGACCGAGACGGTTTCCCGACAGGTTTACGAGGAAGCAGGCATCGACCCGCGCGACATCGACTGTGTCGAACTTCATGATGCGACCTCGCCCGCCGAATTGATTTACTACGAGGCATTGGGCCTGTGCGATATTGGTGGCGGGCCCGCTTTTCTAGCCAGCGGGGCGACCACAATCGGCGGGCGAGTGCCCGTTAATCCGTCAGGCGGGTTGGTCCGCAAAGGACATCCTATCGGCGCAACCGGGCTCGGCCAGATCCACGAGTTGGTTCAGCAATTGCGCGGCCGATGCGGCCCGCGACAGGTGGAAGGCGCGAAACTGGCCCTTGCCGAAAACGGTGGCGGATTCATCGGTAACGATGCCGCAGCAATCGCAATGACGGTTTTGTCGCGATGACTGCGACGGCCCGGACATTGCTGCAGATGGTGCTGGACGGCATCGTGTCGGGCTATTCCGCCCCGATCGTCACGTTCGTTGACATCGGTGCCGACGGCGGACTCCGCGAGGAAACCAGAACCTTCGCCGCACTGCTCGAAGCGGGAAAAAGCGTTGCAGGCGCGCTACGCGGTGCCGGAATGAAAGCTGGCGATGCCTTTGCCATCATCATGCGTAACCACCCGGAATTCGTCGAAGCGATGGTTGCCTCCGAAATCGCCGGGACGGTGTTCGTGCCGATCGACCCGCGCACCCGTGGCGAAAAGCTGGCCTACATGCTGCGCTTCTCACGCTGTCGGGGGGCGATCGTTTCGGCCGACGTGTTGCCGCATCTCGACGCGGAGCGCGGCAACCTGCCGGACCTGCAGTGGATCTGGGTCATCGGCTCTGCGACCGACGGGCAACCGTTGCTGGCCTCTGTTTGCCAGGCATCCATCCCCGTCAGTGAAGTGGCACCACGCCCGATTGATGCTCCGATGCAGATGCTGTTCACCTCAGGGACGACGGGCGACCCCAAGGCGATACTGGCACCGCACGCCCGCTTTGCGTCAGTTGCGTCACTTGGCCCTCTCATCGGATTACGCCCGGGCGACCGGCTCTATACCGGGCTGTCCCTCACCCATGCCAATGCCCAGCTCATCACCCTTGGCAATGCTCTTGCAGGACCTTTCCCGCTGATAATCAGCCGCCAGTTCACCAAGTCGCGGCTGTGGGAGATTCTGGCGAAATATGATTGCACCACGTTCAACCTGCTTGGTGGCATGGCGACGGCGATCTTTGCCGAACCCGACGGCCCGTATGATCGTCGGCACAAAGTACGCTTCGTCCTAAGCGCGGGTATGCCGGCTTCGATGTGGAGGGCATTCGAGGACCGTTTCGGACTCGAAATCTTCGAATTCTTTGGTGCGGCGGAAGGCGGCCTTTCACTCAATCCGCCAGGAACAGGACCAATCGGTTCGATTGGGAAGCCGCCCATGGGTGGCATCTGCGAGATCCTGAGCAGCGACGGAACAATCCTTGGACCGGGTGAGCATGGTGAGATCTGTTTTCGCAATGCCGATGGATCGGTTGCGCCGGTTACCTATTTCGGCAATCCCGAGGCATCGGCCGCAAAGACGAAGGACGGGTGGTTCCGGACCGGGGATATCGGATGGAAGGATGCCGAAGGCTGGCTGTTCTTCTCGCACCGCGATGGAAACTCGATCAGGCGCAACGGCGATTTCATCGACGCTCGAGCGATCGAAACCGCGATTGCCGCCATGCCGGGAGTGGCCGACGCATATGTCTATGGCGTGTCCACCGCGCACAACACACCTGGCGAGAAAGAGGTGATCGCAGCGATCGTACCGGACAAGGGCTTCGATCCGGCATCGATCATTCCCGCCTGTGCCAGCGCTCTGGGATCAGCCAATGTCCCGACTTTCCTTCAGGTGGTGAAGGCGATCCCCAAAACCGCTTCGGAGAAGCCGCAGGACCGGCATCTCGTGGCTATGTTGGAAGCAAACGATTGCGAGTTGTTTGATCGCAACGGAAAAACACAATGGATTACCGAGGAAAGGACTGCATCATGACGGCGCCTGTCGTTGTTTACGGAGCCAGCGGCTACACTGGCAAACTGATCGTCTGGCATCTGGCGGAAGCGGGCATCCCGTTTATCGCCGCGGGCCGCAGCAAGGCACGGCTCGAAGAACAGATGGCCAAGGTGCCGGAACTGGCCGGCGCAGACTATTCCGTTGCGGAAATCGCGCATGATCGCGCCTCGCTTGCGGCGCTCTTTCAGGGCGCGAAGATCGTCTACAACGTGACCGGTCCTTTCATGCAGCTCGGCGAACCGGTCGTCCAGGCCGCGCTCGATGCCGGATGCCACTATCTCGACACGACAGGCGAGACCGACTGGATGGCGTTCTGCCGCGATCAATACGGGGCGCAATTCGAGTCCGAGGGACTGCTGCTGGCTCCAGCAGCTTCCTACATGTGGGCCGCCGGAAACATAGCGGCCGAAATCGCTCTGGAAACGCCGGGCGTGGATTCACTCGATATCCTTTACCTCGCGGATTCGAGCACAAGCGTCGCATCGACCAAATCGTTCCTGCGCATGTGCACCAAGCCGCAGTATTTCCTGGAACACAACGAAATGGTCATGTGGCCTTATGCCACTGCCTATGACGTCCGCTCGCCCGACCAGAATCGCCTTTTCAAGGCGCTTCCGTGGGGCGGCGGTGGCGAACCGATCTGGTACAGGGACGACCCGCGGGTCAGCAACTGCGCGACACTTGTCGGCTTCAAGAACCAGATCATGTTCGGTGCTGTCCTGCAGGTGCTGACCGAGTTCGAGCAGAAGTACCGCAACCTGGACGCCGCAGCACAGGAAAGTGTCACGAACGAGCTTGGCGGGCAGATTACCGAAACCGAGCCCGAGCGCGAGAATCCGGACCGCAACCGCTCCGTGATCTCGTGCATAGGTCGGGGCAACATGGCAGGTGTGAGCGTGGTCATGCGCGGGAACTCGCCATATCTTCAGACCGGAGAAATGGCTGCGGAAGCGTGCCGCCGCATCCTCGCCGGCAAGCTGCTCGCTACCGGCTTCCAGTCACCTGCAAAGGCGATTGGCGCGCGCCACATCCTCAATGCCTGGGCGGAAAAAGGTTACCACGCTTGGTCGGCCAGCGCGACCTGACCGGCATCTAGACGCTATCGGCGGCGAAGCACCGAAAGAACAGACGTGAGCGCACATTCGGGGGCGTCGGAGCGGGATCCGGCGGTCGGGAACTTGCGTCCATTTGAAAGGAGAGGGACTATGAGGCTCATCAAGCAAAAGACCGCGGCGGCACTCCTGACGGGAGTCGCTTGCCTTGGATTGGCCAACGCCGCGCTAGCGCAAGAGGCGTCGGCGGCGGTGCCGGGCGACGAAGCCCAGGACAGCGCGGAAACACAGGTCGGCGGAATTGCCGATATCGTCGTCACCGCACAGAAACGTTCACAGAATCTGCAAAACGTGCCCGTTGCCGTGTCAGCCATCGATAGCAATGCACTCAAGGCAAAGGGCATCACCGACACGACCGATTTGATGGGTGCCCTGCCCAGCCTCCAGATCACCACCCCCTATGGCAAAACCCAGCCCAACTTTTCGTTGCGGGGTGTTTCGGTGGCGAACGAGTTTGCCGCATCGACTGCCTCGCCCGTCGGAGTCTATGTGGACGAAGTCTACCAGAGCTTCCGCGCCAGCCATGGACAGCAGCTCTATGATCTGGATCGGGTCGAAGTACTGCGTGGTCCCCAAGGCACTCTTTACGGGCGGAACACGACCGGCGGGGCCATCAGCTTTTTCACCAAGGCTCCCGACCTTGGGAGCGCCAACGGCTATCTCACCCTTGGTTACGGAAATTACGACACGAAAACCGCCGAAGGCGCGGCAGAACTGACCCTCGTTCCCGATCAACTCGGCATCCGCATTGCCGGAACCTATTCCAAGGGCGATGGCTGGCTCTACAACCGGGCGCAAAGCCGACACATCGGCACAACCGACAGTCTTGCAGGAAGGGCAACAATCCGCTGGAAACCCTCGGATCGGCTCGATATCCGGCTTAAGATTTACGGTGCCAGGGACAACCCCCTTGCCGCCGCTCCATTTGCTCTCGGCCAACTGGCCGGCGGACGCGATGACCTGGGTTATTCGCGCTTCGATCCGTCACAGAACGGTGGCACCCCGCTTGGCGACAACGAGATCAATTCGGATACATCGGGACATTATTTCACCGATTCCTACGGCGGTTCGCTGACCATCAAATACGACCTGACCGACAATCTCACGGTGACTTCGATCACCGGCTATGACCATGGTCGGTACCGCAATTCGCCGTTCGATTGCGACGGATCACCGAACGACGTCTGCTCACTGCGCTATTTCTCCAGCAGCACCAACTTCAACCAGGATCTGCGCTTCAACTACAAGGACGGCCCGCTCAATCTGACTGCCGGACTTTATTACGGCAGGGACAAGGTCTACACGCACAACCAGCCTGACTTCTTCGGTGTACTGCGCCCCCTCCTGCTTGGTGCCGGTCTGCCTGGTACATATAGCAATCCTGCGATCGCCACTCCGGATTCCGTCGGCATTGTTCCCGCATTCGCGGTCAATCCGGCGCTGACTCCTGGGTCACCGGGCTTTTGCGATCCAGTCACGGTAAAGCCAGACGGTTTCCTCGATGCCCGCTCACTTATCGCCCTGCTTACCGACATAGCGATCAACAACAGCGGCGGTGGCGGCTTTGGCGGTGCCTATTCGGCGGCATGCCGTGCGGCAGGGGCACCGCCGTTCAGTCCCATCCTGGGCGAGCAGTACTACACGATCAATCGGCCGTCGAAAGCGATCTACGCCGATGCAAGCTACGAAGTCACCGACAAGCTCACTGTTACCGCTGGTCTGCGCTACACTTGGGACAAGGTCAAATATCAGGATGGCCGCACGATCCTCTACGACCTTTCGGGCCAGAATATCGTGGCAAGCACGATCCCGTACAGCTTCCCGTACAACCCAAATCTTCCTGCGGTGAATCTCTCTGAAAAAGCCAACCGGCTGACCGGACGGTTCAACCTGAGCTATGACTTCACTGATCAAATCATGGGCTACGTGCAATATAGCCGCGGCTACCGCGCCGGCAGCTACAACGGTCTAGCCTATCAGGGACTGAACCAAGTCTACTACATCCAGCCTGAGACGGTAAATGCCTACGAAGGGGGCCTGAAGACCCGGTTTTTCGACCGGCACGTGCAGCTTAACCTTGCCGGCTTCTACTACGACTACAAAAATCAGCAGTTTACCCAGGTCATCGGCGCAACAACCTTTACCCGCAGCGGTAACGGTCGGCTTTTTGGCGGGGAGGCGGAGCTGACAATACAGCCCACTTCGCGCTTGCGGCTTGATACCTCGCTGGGCCTGCTTGATACCAAGTATACAGGCAACGTGATCGACCCGAGCAATCCAAGCAGCGCCACCCTGCCGATCAACGGCAATCCGTTCCCGAATGCGTCGAAGATCACCTTCTCGTCGTCGGTCGACTGGATCGCCTTGGAACGCGGCGATGCCAAGCTTCGCCTGCACGGGGACGCGACTTACGTCGGCAAATACTACTTCGATCCCTTCAAGAATTATGGCCAATCCCCTTGTGACAAGCCGGCGGCAGGCTTCAATGTCCTCCAGGCCGGGCCGGCCATCGCCTGCGGCAATCCCGGATACTGGCTCTTCAACGGACGACTTTCCTATGAAACTCCCAACTGGTCGGTGGCGGTCTGGGGAAAGAACCTGACGAACAAGTATTATTATAATTATGGATTAAATATCAACATCTTCGGCCTTGATTACCTTAACCGCGGCATGCCTCGCACCTATGGAATCGAAGCGACAGCCCGGTTCTGATCCACCCTATGGGGGTGGCCGCGTGGTCACCCCCACTTTTTTGCTGGGGAAGGTCGTGATGTCTAAGAGACTGGCCGGGAAAGTTGCTCTGATCACAGGTGGCGCACGCGGAATAGGCGCTGCCACGGTCGTGGAAATGGCGCGCGAAGGCGCCGCCGTGTTTGCGACAGATCTGCGCGATGATGAGGGAGAAAACCTTGTCGCCGAGTTACGCGGCCAGGGTCTGCGTGGGGCATTCGCCGTGCAGGATGTGACGCAGGAAGCCGGCTGGGACGAAATCTGTGCCGCTGTCATGACGAAATTCGGGCCGATCGACATCCTAGTGAACAATGCGGGTATCGCGATCCCCGGCAGTATCGAGGATCAAACTTTCGCGGACTGGCGCAAAGCAATGGCGGTCAATCTCGATGCGGTGTTCCTGGGGACCCGTGCGGGGGTACGGGCGATGAAGCATCGCGGCGGCTCGATCATCAATGTCTCCTCGATCGAAGGGATTGTCGGTAACCCCCATGTCCCGGCGTATAACGCCTCGAAAGGCGGGGTGCGGCTGCTGACAAAGTCGGCGGCCTTGCATTGCGCGCGCGCCGGCTACGCTGTCCGTATCAACAGCCTGCACCCAGGTTATGTCGACACGGCCATGGTACAGGATGCGTTGACCAACTTGCCGGGCGATTTTGCCGATAGGACGCTCCAACGTATTCCGCTCGGGCGCTTTGGAGATGCTGCAGAAATTGCACGCGCAGCCGTTTTCCTGGCATCGGATCAATCGAGTTACATGACAGGTGCCGAACTCGTGATCGACGGGGGCTACACCGCATGAGTAGGGTCGATTTCCCCGCCGTAGTTGTCGATCGCACCGAAAATGGAGCCCAGATCGCCTCGCTCCGGCACATCAATGAAAACATGCTGCCAAGGGGAAACGTGCTCGTTCGGGTCGAGGCCTCGACGGTCAATTACAAGGATGGCTTGGTGCTGTCAGGCGCGATCCCGCTGATCCAGTCCTTCCCCATGGTGCCCGGCATCGACCTGGCAGGAATTGTGGAATCGAGCGATCATCCCGACTGGCGACCAGGTGATCGCGTAATCGCAAACGGCTGGGGCCTTGGTGAGCGGCACTGGGGCGGCTATGCTGGCAAGAGCAGACTCGACGGGGATTGGCTCGTCGCCTGCCCCGATCGCTTTACTTCAGCGCAAGCCATGGCGATCGGTACCGCAGGCTATACAGCCATGTTGTGCGTGATCGCGCTGACGCAGCAGGGCCTGCAGCCGGCAGATGGCGAAGTTCTTGTCACTGGTGCCAGCGGCGGGGTGGGCAGTATTGCCATATCGTTGCTCGCCCGCCGTGGATTCACCGTCGTCGCCGCCACCGGTCGATTGTCAGAGGAAGCGTACCTCAAGAAGCTTGGTGCATCCGCGATCATCGACCGGGCACAGTTTTCCGAAAGCGGCGCACCGTTACAGGCCGAGCGCTGGGCCGGGGCGATTGATACGGCGGGAAGCCACACGCTCGCCAACATTTGCGCCACATTGCGCTATGGAGGCACTGTCGCAGCAACCGGTATTGCGCAGGGAACGGACCTTCCCGCAACGATGTATCCGCTTGCGCTCCGCGGGATCACGATTTGTGGCATCGACAGCGTTCATGCACCGCTTGCCCGACGGAAATCAGCCTGGGATGCACTCGCCGCCGAGCTGGACCTCGATCTCCTTGCGGCAATGACGAGCACGGTAGCCTTGTCGGACGTGATCGAAAGGGCACCCGAAATCCTGGCGGGCAAAATCCGGGGGCGTCTTGTTGTGGATATTCTCAAATGAAACAGCGTTCTATATTCATCACCGGAGCGGCGTCGGGCATCGGACGCGAATGCGCGCGGCGCTTTGCAGCGGACGGCTGGCGTGTCGGACTGTCCGACTGCAATGCAAAAGGACTGGACGATCTGACGCGCGATTTGGGGAAGAGCGCCTCAATTCACCTCGTAGATGTGCGTGATCTGGCCTCTCTTGCTGGCGCGATTGCTGACTTTTGCGGGGATCACGGCGGTCTCGATGCCATCTTCAATTGTGCCGGCATCCTTGAAATGCGAGCCTTTACTGCAACAAGTCCGGACCGGTTAAAAGACATCGTCGATGTCAACGTGATGGGCGTCATCAACGGGATCCACGCAGCCATTCCATGGCTCAGAATGGGCGACGATCCCCACATCATAAATATGTCCTCGGTTTCCGCGATCTATGGAATTCCTGAAGAGGCGGTCTATTCTGCAAGCAAGTTTGCCGTGCGTGGACTGACCGAGGCGCTGAACATCGAACTGGAAGCGGACGGCATCTGGGTCTGTGACGTCATGGTGGCGTATGTGGCAACGCCAATGGTGCTCGATCCCGTGTCAAAGGCCAAGTCGGTGGACATTCTCGGCGTGAACGTCACGCCCGGCCAAGTTGCCGACACCGTTCACGCGGCAGTGCACGGGCGAAAGGTTCACTGGTTCGTGACCGAAGCTGACAGCGGGGTCGCCCAGCACATCGACCAGACGCCATGGGAAGATCGCCGCGACTTCGTGAAGGGCATAACCGGCTTCTGACCGGCAAACTCGCAAGCCAGGCATCCCATCCTTCTGGACACAGAACATGACCTATACCCCACCGCTCGAGGAGCAGCGCTTTGTTCTCGACCATGTCGCGCGCATCGGCGACCTCATCGCCAGCAACCACTTTCCGGAACTCGATAGCGATCTGATCGACGCAATTCTTGAAGGCGCAGGTGCGCTTGCCGCTGACGTATGGGCGCCGACCAACCGCATTGGCGATACGGCGCCGCCCGAATGGAAGGCGGGCGAGGTCAGGATGCCACCGGGTTTCGGGGAAGCTTATCGCGCCTTTGTCGAGGGCGGTTGGGGAAGCCTGTCGGCACCTGTGGAATTCGGAGGACAGGGACTGCCCGTGGTACTTGGCCTTTCCGTGGCTGAAAATCTCGGCACCGCCAACATGGGCTTCAACCTCTGTCCCATGCTGACCGGCGGCGCGGTCGAGGCAATTGCTGCCCATGGTTCGTCGGAGCTCAAACGACTTTACCTGCCCAAGCTGGTTTCCGGCGAGTGGACGGGCACCATGAACCTCACCGAACCGCAGGCCGGTTCGGACGTCGGCGCTGTTCGATCGATGGCCACGCCCGCCGAAAATGGAACCTGGCGGGTCAAGGGAACGAAGATTTTCATTACGTTCGGCGAACACGATCTGGCCGACAACATCATCCACCTTGTGCTCGCGCGCACGCCGAACGCACCGGCGGGAACCAAGGGCATCTCGCTGTTCCTCGTGCCGAAAATCAAGCCGGACGGAACGCGCAACGACCTGCGCTGCGCTTCCGTAGAACACAAGCTGGGCATCCATAGCTCGCCCACATGCGTCATGACTTTCGGCGACAACGACCAGTGCGACGGATGGCTTATCGGTGCCGAAGGCGCAGGTATGCGTGCGATGTTTACGATGATGAACAATGCGCGGTTGAACGTCGGCCTCCAGGGCGTCGAGATTGCCGAACGCGCGACGCAGCAAGCGCTGGCATTTGCGAGGGAGCGCATCCAGTCGGCCCCCGCAACCAATCCCGCCCGCGGTCCGGTCGCCATTATTGAGCACCCGGATGTGCAACGTATGCTGATGCGCATGGCCGCGCAAACCCAAGCTATTCGCGCCCTCGTTTATGCCGCAGCAGCTGAAATCGACCGGGCTCATCTTGGCATCGAGGGAGCGCAACAACGGCTTGACCTGCTGACTCCGCTTGCAAAATCCCATGCTTCCGATGTTGGCTGCGAGGTCGCCAGTCTTGGCATCCAGGTGCATGGCGGGATGGGCTACATTGAGGAAACCGGTGCCGCCCAGCACTACCGCGACGCCCGCATCGCACCGATCTACGAGGGGACCAACGGCATTCAGGCGGCCGACCTTGTCGGACGAAAGCTCCTGAACGACGGTGGAGCGGGTATGTTCAGCCTTATCACCGATGTGAGGGCTGACAGCCAACGCCCGGAACTGCTCGACCTAGTGAACATTGTCGAGAAAATGACCCATCATGTGATGGCGGCATCTATCAAGGACCGGCTTGCGGCAAGCGCCCCGTACCTCACGATGGTCTCGGTCATGACATGCGCTTGGCTTATCGAGCGACAGATTCGTGCAGTGAATCAGGACCGTCGATCCGAAGGCCGCTTCCGGTCATTCAAGCTTTCTGCGGGTGGTTATTACCTCGCCCATATCGTACCCGAAGCGGCCGGTTTGCGTGCGGCTGTCCTTAACGGAGCAAAATATCTGAACTTTTGAGATTTACGCGGTCACTTTATCACGCTCGAGCATTCTTGCGACAAAGGGCCTTACAAACCGGCGGCCCACTTCGCGCTATGTCCGATATCGGAAACATGCGGACCAATTTGGACGTATGCGGACTCAAACCCCTCTTAATCAGCGGGTCCTAGGTTCGAGCCCTAGTGCGTCCACCATCCTTCCAAGCTTGGTTACTGGAGCACTGGCAGCGGTGCGCGGGCGCGGCCGTTTCTTGCCCCCTCGACAATCCCGGTCCGCTCCGTAAGACCGTCTGGTAGGGAGGAACCTGCGTGAGCTGGACGGAAATTGCCGCTGCCGTGCTGACCTTGGCCAATATTGGCCTGGTTGTTCGCCGCTCGGTCTGGAACTTCCCCGTCGGAATCCTCGCGGTCGCGATCTATGGCACCGTGTTCTTCGAAGCGCGGCTTTACAGCGACGCGCTGCTCCAGGTGTTCTTCGTCGTTGTCCAGCTTTATGGCTGGTGGAAGTGGCGCAGCGCCATCGCCGACGAAGGGGAGCTCGTCGTCAGCTGGTCGCCGCCGCGGACCATGGCCCTTTCGCTGGTGGTGGCGATCGTCCTGATGGCGTCACTCGGCACCGCGATGCACCGCTGGACCGATGCCGCTTCGCCCTATCTCGACGCCACGGTCGCGGCAGGCAGCGTGGTTGCCCAGTTTCTCCTCTCGTTTCGCCGGATCGAGAACTGGATCTACTGGATCGCCGTCAACGTGCTGTCGATCGGGCTTTACCTGTCGCGCGGGCTCAACGTGTCCGCAGGGCTTTACGCACTGCTTCTGGTCCTGGCGGTCGCCGGACTGCTCAGCTGGTTGCGCAGCTCCCGTCAGTCGCAATCGGCGTCCTCGGCATTCGCGTGACTCGCGGCTTTGTCCTCGGCAAGTTCATGCCGCCGCACGCCGGACACGTCGCCTTGTGCGAGGCAGCGACGCGGATGGTCGATACCCTGACGATCCTCGTCTGCTGGTTGCCCGACGATCCGATCCCGGGCGAGCAACGCCTGGCATGGATGCGCGAGCTGTTCCCGGCCGCCCGTGTGCTCGGACATGGCGAGGTCGTTCCTCAGCTGCCCGAAGACAGTCCGGAGTTCTGGCCGATCTGGCGGCGGATCGTCCGGGAAGCGCATCCCGAACCCATCGATCGCCTGTTCGCGGGTGAAGACTATGGCTCGGAGCTTGCGGCGCAGGTAGGCGGACAGTTCGTGCCGCTGGGCGGACGGATCATCGCGGCGGACCAGTCCGGACCGGGCGGCGTCTCGGGCAGCGCGGTCCGCGCTGACCCCACCGCGAACTGGCGCTGGCTCCCTGCACCCGTCCGCCGCGATCTGGTCAAGGTCGTGTCGCTCCACGGGATCGAGAGCACCGGCAAATCGACGCTGGCTGCCGCCCTGGGGCAGCAACTCGGAACGATCTGGGTGCCGGAGTACGGGCGCTCGCACTGCCAGGTTCACGGCACCGATCTCGACGAACGCGGCCTCGAAACGATCGCGGCGGCGCAGGACGCGATGATCGCGGCGGCGCGGCCGTGGTCCGGACCGGTGCTGCTCACGGACACCGACTGGCTGATGACGCGGGCGTGGCACGAAATGATGCTGGGCAAGCCGATGGCCGGGCCGAGCTATGCGCTGGCGGACCTGTACCTGCTCCTCGAGCCCGACCAGCCCTGGATCGACGACGGCCTGCGCCTCTATGGTGCGGATGAGGACCGCGTGCGCTTCCACCGGCTCTGCGTTGCCGAACTGGACCGCGCCGGGGCCAACTACGTCACCATAGGCGGCAGCTGGGAGGAGCGGCGCAAGCAGGCGCTGGCGGCCATCGCGGGCCTTCAGGCCGGGACTGCGCCCGCCGACATCAGGGCGGAAACCTCGGCGGCCGAGTAGCCTGCTTCTGCGAGGATTGCCGGACCATCGGCATTGAACAACGGCGCTCCTCGCAGCGGGCCGACCGGACGCTCGTCGAACTGGCCGGGTGCGACACCGACCTTGTAGGACTGCCCCGGTTCCACCTCGATCTCGGCGATGAAGCCGTTGACCGTTGCCTGCGGGTCGGCGATCACCTCGCCGGCGTTCTGGAGCGGCGCCCACACGCCCTCCATCGTCTTCAGCCGTTCACACCATTCCGCGTAGGTGCGCTGGGCGAAAACGGCGTTCAGCTCGTGCGTCAGCGCGCGTGCGTTCTCCAAGCGCGCGGTGCCGGTGGCGAAGCGCGGGTCCTCGCCAAGGTCGGGCCGTTCGATGTGCGCGAGAAAATCCGGCCACCACTTGTCCATGAGGAGGCAGATGTTGAGCCAGCGTTCGTCCTTGGTCCGGTAGAGGTTGATGAGCGCATTGTGGGCCTCCGCCTGCCGCGTCGCCGGGCCCCGCGGCGAGCCGATGCTGGCCGCGACGATCGACTGGCTCATGATGTAAATACCCATCTGGTACAGTGCGTTATCGACGATGCCGCCCTTGCCCGTCCGCTCGCGGCGGAACAGGGCCGCGCAGATCGCGCCGCACAGCGTCGCCCCGCCGGTCAGGTCTCCCACCGACCCCGGTTGCATGACCGGCTCGCCGCCGGGAAACGTCTGGGCAAAGCCCGAGCCGGAGCGGCACCATGACGAGGGAAAGTCGAACCCTCCGTCATTGGCCATCGCGCCCTTGAGGCCATAACCGGTTCCCCGCGCGTAGATCAGCCGGGGGTTGATCGCCATCATCGTCTCTGGCTCGATCCCCATGGCCTTGCGCGCGCTGGCCCGCATGCTGGTGACGAAGACGTCGGCGTCCTGGATCAGGCGGTACAGGACCGCGCGCCCGGCGGCCTGGGTCAGGTCGAGCCCGATCGACCGTTTGCCGCGATTGCCGGTTTCGAAGAAGGGGTTGATCCGTCCACCCGTCCCCGGAAGCTTGAGGCTGCGCGAGGCGTCGCCGCCTTGCGCACGCTCTACCTTGATGACCTCGGCGCCCCAGTCGGCGAGGATCATCGCAGCGGCGGGGACGAAGGTATGCTCGGCGACCTCGACGACCCTGACACCTTCCATCACGTCGTACATGCCGTCTCTCCCCTGCGCCTTGATGACGCTTGGCCCAACCTTGCAGCAGCGAACTATAACTGTCGAGTCGTCAATTACTCTTTCAACCCAAAGAAAAACGCCGGAGCCATGAGGCCCCGGCGCAATTCATGTCCGCTAAGCTTTTCTCTTAGAAAGAGGCGCGGACGGTCACGCCGTACATCCGGGGCTCGTCGAAGAACGAACCGCGGTCTGCCGGGCGCAGCGGGGTGTTGTAGGTGATCGACCGGGTGTGCTCGTTGGTCAGGTTGGTCGCCCAGAATTCCACACCGATTTGGTTATTTGCGGTCGACAGGCCGATGCGCGCGTTCAGCTTCACGTAGGACGGCTGATAGTCGAGGATCAGCGGCACGCCGGCGGCATTCTTGGGAGCGGTGCTGGTGCGCCGCTTGTCCGAATACTGCGCGTTGACGTTGACCAGCAGGTTGGGCCCGCCATCGCTGAGCGGACCGTCATAGGTCAGCCCGGCAACCCCGCTCCACTTCGGCGCGTTGGTCAGCGGCGCACCGCAGAGCAGCGTCGGAGTAAGGGTCGGGTTGGCCGCCTTGAACGCCGCCGAGACGCAGTCGTCGGGGTAACGCGAGTCGGCATACGTCACCGCGAAGTTGCCGGTCAGGTGCGGCACGATGCGCCCGAAGATTTCGAGCTCCGCACCGGTCGACTTGGCCTTGTCCACGTTGAACGTGACGAACTGCACGCCGGTGAACTCGAGGACCTGGAAGTCCTTCAGGTTCATGTGGAACGCCGCCAGGTTCACGTTGACGCGACCGAAGGTCATCTTCGCGCCGAGTTCGTACGCGTCCACCTTTTCGGACCTGAACCGCGGATCGGCGCCGCCGGCGGCCGCGGTCGAATCGAGGTTGAAGCCGCCCGACTTGAAGCCGTGGCTGAAGCTCGCATAGACCAGCGAGTTCTCGGTGGGCTTGTAACCGAGCTGCGCCGTGTAGGTCAGCTCGTCATCCTTGAACGTCAGCGAGAATTCGCGCGGCAGCGGCAGGAAGTTGCTGGCCAGCACAGTGCCGCCCGTGCCCGGGACGGTCAGGTTGACGCTGGTGGTAAACGGGAAGCAGGTCAGCGCCAGGGCCGGGCCGCCCAGCCCGCCAAGGCCGAATGCCGCGAAGTTGCCGTTGAGCAGGCCATTGGCGATCGCCTGGCACGCCGGAGAGTTAGCGGCGAGCTGGTCGAACGAACCGTCCTTGGTTTCCTTCACATAGCGAGCACCGAGCGTCACGCTGAGCCGGTCGGTCACGCTGAACACGTTGTGCGTGAAGATCGACCAGCTTTCCGAGTCCTGCTTGTACAAGCTGTCGGCAAAGTTGCCGTTGGCACTGGCAAGCGCGCCGGGAGTGAAGGTTGCGAGGTTGCCAGGCGTACCGAATGTACCGTTGCCGATCGCGGTCAGCGCGAGCAACGGGTTCAGCGTGTTCAGTCCCGGGATCGGCAGCTTGCCGCCCGGCAGCGCCGAGAACAGGTAGACCGATGCGTTCGCCTGATAGTCCGGCCCAAGGGTCAGATACTGATGCTCGGTGATCTTCTCATTCGAATAGAACCCGCCAATGAGCCAGTCGAGCTTGTCTTCGAAAGCGCTGCCCTGGACGCGCAGTTCCTGGGTGAATGTCTTGATGTCGTCGCCATTTTTCGGTGCATTCTGCGCGAACTTGACGCCCGGGCCGACGCGATAGACCTGCAAGTTGCTGAAGTCGTCCTGGGTCGAACGCGCGCGATAATCGCGGTAAGCGGTGATCGAGGTAACCTTCACCGCGCCCGGGTTCCACACGATCTCGCCGGAGACGCCCCACTGCTTCTGGCTATTGGCGTATTCATCGTCGACCGAGCCCTGAAGCTTGTCGATCGCCGTCTTGCCGGAAACCAGCACGCCGTCGTTGGGCAGGCCATATGCGGCATAGGCGGCCGAAAGCGGCGCTTCGTAGACACTCAGGCCTTCGCAGCAGTGTTCGTCGGTCTTGGTGTAGTCGGCGATGATGCGGACCGAAAGGTCGGTGCTGGGCTCGGCATAGAACTGGCCGCGCAGCAGGAAACGGTTGCGGTCGTTGCTTTCCGGTCCGCCCAGGCTCTTGATGAAGCCGTCACGGGTCCGATACGCGGTCGAGATGCGAACCGCCGCCTTCCCTTCGGACACCGGTGCGCTGATGCCGCCCTGGACGTTGAAGAAGTTGTAGTTGCCGTAGCTCATGTTCATGAAGCCCTCGAAGTTATCGAGGTCGGGCCGCTTCGTGGTGATGTTGAGCGCACCGGCAGAGGTGTTGCGGCCGAACAGGGTGCCCTGCGGTCCGCGAAGGATTTCGAGTCGCTCCAGATCGACGAGGTCGCCCAGCGCAACGCCCGGGCGCGACTGGTACACACCGTCGATGAACACACCGACCGAGCTTTCGAGACCGATGTTGTTGCCGGTCGTGCCGACGCCGCGGATGCGGATCGTGGTGCCCTGACTTTCGGTCTGCGAGGACTGGATGTTGATGGAAGGCGAGATCGACGCGATGTTCTTGATATCGCGGACGCCTTGGCGCTCGAGCGCCTCTGGCTGGACCGCGGTCACCGCGATCGGGATGTCCTGGACGTTGGCTTCGCGCAACGTGGCGGTCACGATGATCGGCTTGTCGCCGTCGTCGGTCGCATCCTGAGCGAAAACAGGTTGGGTAACGGCGGCCATGCACACGCCGGCCAACAGGAACAGCTTGCCCCTCATATCAGACCTCTCTCTCCAGCGGCGTCCATCGTCGGGTGGACTGCCTGAGAGGGAGAACATACCGAACGGTAAGCAATGTCAACCGGGTTGTTGCGGGTCAAACTATCCGCGCTGTGAATTGCCTTTTCGCGTTGCGCGAATGCCGCAGTTCCGCGGTACAGGGGGCAATCTTCCGGTCTTTGCAAATCACGCCAATCGCAACCCCGGTCCTCATGCAACGTCGAGGAATTCTATCAGTCCGAGAGGCATATAGGGGCCCAGGACCAGCTGTTCGAAAACCCCGAAACCTTCGCCGTGAAGGTCGCTGTAGATCCGGCAAGGAAACTGGACATGGAAGTTGTCGAGCGCCTTCGGATCGCACTGTGACAGCCCGATGTCCTCACGTTCGACGGCCAAAGGACCATGGTAAAGCCCGTGACCCCATTTCGGGGACGTGTAGCCGAGCCCGCGCATCTGGAACCGGCCGAGCGGTTCGAACCGCAACGTTTCGGGTCCGTCGGGACCTTCGATCGTAAGCACTCCACCCTTCGGCCAGCGCGTGCCCGGCTGGAGCGCCGATACCATCTCGCCATGTGTCTCGAACAAGTCCTCCGGCCCCGCCCCGTCCGGAGCGATCACGGCGCGCGTGTTCCATTTGTTGCCGCGGGCGTCGGCGTTGACGTGGAAAAACACGCTGCGATCCCCGAAATTCATCGGCGTCCACTGCCAGAAGAAGCCGGGCACAACCCCTGCCCCATGCGGCTGCTGGTCCGACGTGCCGACCGGGCGAACGCCCCAGGAACGGTCGCGCGTGCCGGCTGTGCCGGGCGCAACCACGTCGCGCCGTCCATCGACCTCTATCCAGCCCTCATAGTGACCGTTCTGGGTCAGCCGGGTGTAGTCCATGAACGTGCGCGGACCGATCCGGTGGACAAAGCGTGGCTCTTCGATCGGGAACGAGCGGCCGGTGAAGACGATGTCCGCGGCGATGCCGTCATGCGGCGCGACGATGACCCTCAGCTTCTGCAGAGGTTCGACGACTTCAACGGTTATCGGTCCGACCGTCAGGTCCATGCGTTCCATCCCCAACTCTCGCGAGGCATGGAGGCAGTGCTCGACCCCGTCGCGGACGTAGGTGAAATGCGCGTCCATGACGTTGAGGTGCGGATACACGCCAAGCGCCACCGCGAAGAAGCCCGATCCGTCCGGCGTGTAGCCGTTGAAGAAATAGCGGTCGTAGAAGTTGCGGTCGGTCCCCGAATAGGCAATCGGCTCGGGAGTCTGGTGCAGCGGATAGTCGTCGCCCTTCGTGAGCATGATCGGTCCTTTCAGAGAGCGGCAAGACTGTCGTGATCGAGCGCAAGCGAACACGCGCCGCGAGCCATCGACAGGAAGTTTTCGTCGCCGCGCGGGGTGCGCTCGACAAAGGCGGCGCTGAAGACCGCAGTGGAAACGCCGTGCAGCGCGCCGCGGCGGTAGTCGTCCCAGATGTCGGCGCGGGTCAGGCGAATGCCCCGCCGGGTCATCTCCGCGCAGTAAAGGTCGAGCAGTTCGTCCTCATGGGCACGGCGAAGTTCGGCACCGATCCCGGCGCCGAGGAAATAGCCGATGTCGGTCAGCGGATTGCCGATCGCCAGCGTCTGCCAGTCGAGAACCGCGAGCGGCTCCGCGCCGCCGTGGATGTCGAACAGCATGTTGTCGAGCCGGTAGTCCCCGTGGACCAGCGACCGGATCGGGCTCTCCCGACCGTGCCAGTCGTCGGCGCGCGCCGCAAGGCCTTCGCAGATCGCCATGTATTCGGGTTCGAGCGTGCCCTCATAGCGTTCGCGGAACAACGCCTGCGCCTGCGGATAGAGCTGGCGGATGTGGGCGGTGATTTCGGCGCGGGGGAGCAACCACGGCAGGCTGGTCAGTTCGGGATCGTTCCAGCTGGGCGCATGGAGCGCGGCGATCTGCCGAATGCCTTCGCGCGCGTCGTCGTTGCCGCAGCCGGCAAGCTGGTTGCCGCCTCGCGCCGGCGCCAGGTCTTCGAAGATCAGGACGAAGTCGCCGCCATCGTCGGCGATTTCCGCCGCCAGAGGCTCAGCCGTGCGGATTTCCAGCCGATTGCGCAGCTCGCGGTAAAAGCCGACTTCGTGGACGTAGAGCAGCAGGCTGGTCGCGGTGTGGCGGCTTGTCGGGTCTTCCGCGGGAAACTTGCCCGCAACCGTTGCCGGCCCGGCACCGGGAATGTCGTACTCCAGGGTAAAGCGCGCGCTGTCCCCGACCTGGCCGGTGCCGATGGGTTGCCAGGACACGCCGGTCACCCGCCCTTCCTGCAGCTTGCCCGAGGCGCGCAATCGCTCGGTCAGCCATTCCGCGGTCACGGAATTCGGGTGCGCGGGAAATGCCGCCATGTTCGAGCGTTCCTCTCGTTCTATCCTGTTTTGCGGCGAGCTTATACCGATGGGTATGGCCTGTCACGCCCTCCTGAAGAGAGAATTATCGGATGAACGGCCCACTCGAATGGTTCGGCGCGATTGGCGCCATTGTTGCCGCCGCAATGATCGCCGCCGACCTTGGACGGCGTCTCACGGGGTGGGCGTTCGTGCTGTTCTCGGTCGTGTCTGTGGCCTGGATTGCGAGCGGCGTCGCCAACGGAACGACGCCGCTGGTGGTACAGAACGGGCTATTGCTGGCGGTCAATGCCTTTGGGGTGTGGCAATACCTGCTCAGCCCCAAGAAGAAGCGCGAGATCGAAAAGCAGGAAGAGATTGCCGAGCAGGCAAAGGAAGAGGTTGCGCAGGAGGGTTGAGTCCCCGCGAATGCGGGGACCTCATGAAGCATTCGGATCGTTTTACGAAGAAAGGGCCCCCGCCTGCGCGGGGGCGCTCTTCCAGCTGACTACCAGATCTTCACGCGCTTTTCGGGCGGCAGGTACAGCTTGTCGCCTTCCTTCACGTCGAACGCCTTGTACCAGGCATCGAGGTTGCGGACGGTCAGCGCGCGGTACTGGCCCGGCGCGTGCCCGTCGGTGGCGATGCGCCCACGCAGGGTCTCCTCGCGCATCTTCGTCGCCCAGGTCTGGGCATAGGCGATGAAGAACCGCTGATCCCCGGTCAGCCCGTCGATCACCGGGGCTTCCTTGCCTCCCAGTGAGGCGTGGTACGCGTCATAGGCTGCCGCCAGACCGGCGACGTCGGCGATGTTCTCGCCGAGCGTCAGCTTGCCGTTGACCTTGAGACCCGGGAACGGCTCGTACGTGTCGTACTGGTCCGCCAGAGCCTTGCCGGCCTGATCGAACTTCGCAAGGTCCTGCGCGGTCCACCAGTTGCGCATCTTGCCGGTGGAATCGAACGCCGCCCCGTTGTTGTCGAAGCTGTGGCTGATTTCGTGGCCGATCACCGCGCCGATCGCGCCGTAGTTATAGGCCGGGTCCGCCTTGGGATCGAAGAACGGCCGCTGGAGGATCGCGGCCGGGAAGTTCAGCGCGTTCTGGACCGGCAGGTTGACCGCATTGACGAGCTGCGCATTCATCCACCATTCGCGGCGGTCGAGAGGCTTGCCGATCTTGGCGAGCTGCTGGGTGTAGTTGACCTTGTCGGCGTTGATTGCGTTGGCATAGGCATTGTCCGCAACCACGCCGAATGTCGAGTAATCCCGCCACGTGTCGGGATAGCCGACGCCCACCTCGATCGACTTGACCTTGGCGAGTGCTTCCTTCTTCGTCTCGGGCGCCATCCAGTCGATCGCTTCGACGCGGCGTCCGAAGGCATCCTTGATCTGGCCGACCATGCCCTGCACTTCGGTCTTGGCCGAGGCGGGGAAGTACTTGTCGACGTAGAGCTTGCCCAGCGCGTCGCCCAGCGCATTGTTCACCGCCGCCAGCGCACGCTTGTCGCGAGGCCGCTGCTCGGTCGTGCCCTGAAGCGCGGTGCCATAGAACGCAAAGCGGTCGGCATCGAGCTTGCTAGGCAGGAACGCGGCGTTGGAGTTGATCTTGTGGAAGACCAGCCAGTCCTTCCATGCGTCGAGGGGCTGCGAAGCCACCAGCGCCGACAGTTTGGGGATCGCGGTCGAGTGGTAGGCCGCGAACTTCTGCTGGTTGCCCAGCTGCGCGCCGCTGAAGAATTCCGCCCAGTCGATGCCCGGGGCCTTTCCGTCGAAGTCGGCACGGCTCCATTCGGCGGCCGAGGACTTGAAGTCCTCCGACTGTTCGCGGCTGGCGTGGGCCTCGGCGATCTTCATTTCGAGATCGTAGATCCGCTGCGCCTTGGCCTGCGCGTCGGGGATGCCGGCGTCGGTCAGGAGCTGGGCGATATAGGCCTTGTACTTGGTCCGCAGCTCGGCCTTCTTGGGATCGGCCGAGAGATAGTACTCACGCTCCGGCATGCCGAGGCCGCCCTGGAGAATGTAGGGCATGACCTCGCCCCCGGCGAGCGCCTGGGTCACGAACACGCCGAACAGGTTCTCGGTCGAGAAGTTGGTGGCGTTGAGCGGGTCGACGTCGGCGCGGATTTCCTCGCCCAGCACCTTCGACAGGCTCTTGGTGTCGCTGATCGCTGCAAAGCGGTCGAGGTCGGCCTTGACCGGGGCCATCCCGGCGGCGTCGATCGCCTTGGTGTCCATGAAGGCGTTGTAGAACGCCTTGATCCGTCCGGCGTCGGTATCGGGCGCGGCGTCGGACTTGAGGATGCCGTCCATCAGCTCGGCGAGCTGCTTCTCGGTCTGCTGGTCGGCGATGAGGAACCCGCCGATGCTCGACCGGTCGGCCGGGATCTCGGTGTTCTTCATCCACGTGCCGTTGGCGTAGTTGTAGAAGTCGTCGCCCGGCTTGACCGTCTTGTCCATCGCCGCGAGATCGACGCCGACAGCGGTACCCGGCGTGGCGACCGCGGTCTGGTTGCCGGCCATGTTGCAGGCCACGGGGCCGGCGAGGACCGAAGCGCCGAGCAGGGCGGCGGCGAGAAGCTTGGTGCGCATCAAGGCAGGTATCCTCCGGACGAGCAGGTTCGCGCGAGGGCGCGCCCGCTGGTTACATCGGAAACCTCATAGGACGCACCCGCCCGCCCGGCAATGTCGTTTGTCGGGCGGGGTTTGCGGTTCGTCAGCCCGCGAGACGCCCGAACGCCGCCGCGCCGGCATACTTCGCCGAATTGCCCAGTTCTTCCTCGATGCGGATCAGCTGGTTGTACTTGGCCAGCCGGTCCGAGCGGGCGAGCGAGCCGGTCTTGATCTGGCCGCAGTTGGTGGCGACTGCGAGGTCAGCGATCGTCGCGTCCTCGGTCTCGCCCGAACGGTGCGACATGACCGCAGTGTAGCCGTTGCGCTGGGCGATCGACACGGCCTCCAGCGTCTCGGTCAGCGTGCCGATCTGGTTGACCTTGACCAGCAGCGAATTGGCGAGGCCCTTGCCGATGCCCATGGTCAGGCGCTTCGGGTTGGTCACGAACAGGTCGTCGCCAACCAGCTGGCAGGTCCCGCCGACCATGTCGGTCAGCGCCTTCCAGCCCTCGAAGTCGTCCTCGCTCATCCCGTCCTCGATCGAGATGATTGGGTAATCGGCCACCAGCTTGGCGAGGTAGTCGGCCATCTCGACCGGCGAGAGCGACAGCCCTTCCCCGCTGATTTCGTACTTGCCGTTCTTGAAGAACTCGGTCGCCGCGCAGTCGAGCGCGAGCTTGATGTCGGTGCCCGGCTTGAACCCGGCCTTCTCGATCGAGGCCATCACGAAGTCGAGCGCATCGCGGGTGCTGGCGAGGTTCGGCGCGAACCCGCCCTCGTCACCCACCGCCGTCGCGAGACCCTTGTCGTGGAGGCCCTTCTTGAGGGTGTGGAACACTTCCGCGCCCCAGCGCACCGCCTCGGCCAGCGTCGACGCGCCGACCGGCATGATCATGAATTCCTGGAAGTCGATCGGGTTGTCGGCATGCTCGCCGCCATTGATGATATTCATCATCGGCACCGGCAGGACATGCGCCGAAACCCCGCCGACATAGCTGTAGAGCGGCAGCCCGCGCGCGTCGGCCGCGGCCTTCGCGACCGCGAGGCTGGTGCCGAGGATCGCGTTCGCGCCGATGCGCCCCTTGTTCTCGGTCCCGTCGAGCGCGATCATCGCCATGTCGATGTCGCGCTGGTCCTCGGCATCGAGGCCGACCAGTTCCTCGGCGATCTCGCCGTTCACGGCCGCGACGGCCTTCTGCACGCCCTTGCCGAGGTAGCGGGCCTTGTCGCCGTCGCGCAGTTCCACCGCTTCGTGGGCACCGGTGGATGCGCCCGATGGCACCGCAGCGCGGCCAAACGAGCCGTCTTCCAGCAGAACGTCGACCTCCACGGTGGGATTGCCGCGGCTGTCGAGGATCTCGCGGGCGTGGATGTCAATGATCGCGGTCATGGAAATGCTCCTTGAAAAAGGCCGAATCCCTGTGCGCACGGGCGCGAGCCCCTGCCGGTTTCGCGCGGCTCCTATCGGCTGGAACCATGGCAGGCAACCCGCGTTAACCCGGTCCGGACCACTCGAAAGGCGCAAAAACACTCGCGCCATTCTTGCTGATTTACGTTAAGCTCACCAAGTGTGGGTGAAAGGGCTTTCGGGCCCGCCGACATCCAACCAGGGACACGAAGGAAACGACCATGGCTGATACCACTGCAAGCACGCCCAAGCCTGCCAGGAAGAAGGTGACTGCGGTCGCCCCATCGGTCGATCCCGTGGTCGGCACGGCGTCGGACAACGTCTCCAACGCCAAGTCGCGTTTCGGCAAGGCGATCG
Source organism: Novosphingobium sp. FW305-C-111 (assembly GCF_058783565.1). Taxonomy (NCBI): domain Bacteria; kingdom Pseudomonadati; phylum Pseudomonadota; class Alphaproteobacteria; order Sphingomonadales; family Sphingomonadaceae; genus Novosphingobium; species Novosphingobium sp. FW305-C-111. Next base: position 182,449 of record NZ_JBYSYP010000008.1, on the reverse strand, counting down.
AAGAGGCGAAGGCCGGGGCCGAGGCGCTGAAGCAGGAAGCGATGGACCGCAGCGCCGCCTACACCGGCGCCGCCCGCGAGAAGATCGCCGGTTCCACGGCGGACTGGCAGGGCGAGGCGAAAGCCTATGCCGGCCAGGCCAAGGAAAAGGCCACCACCTTTGCCAAGGAAGGCAAGACCAAGGCCAGCGACGCGCTCGCCGCCGTGGGCAAGACGATTGCCGATACCGCCCCGACCGTGGATGAAAAGCTTGGCCCCCAGTACGGCGACTACGCTCGCAGCGCCGCCCGCTGGACCCAGGAAACTGCGGCGAAGCTCGAAGCCAAGGAACTGGGCGAGATCGGCGAAGACATCAAAACCTTCGTCCGCAACAGCCCCGGAGCCGCGATCGGCATTGCCGCCGTGGCCGGTTTCGTGGTCGCGCGGATGCTCGGTGGCGGGAACTCGGAAGACTGAGCGCAATTGACAGTCCGGCCGCCGAACGGTCTGCTGCGCCGCGATGAGCGAACGCCAACCTCACCCAGCCGCCGAGGCGGAAATCGACCGCGAGGCCGACGTTTCACTGGTCGCTGACCTGAAGGCGCTGGTCGAAGACGGCCGGACACTTGCCGAGGCTGAGTGGGCACTCCAGTCTGCCCGCGCGGCTTATGCCTGGAAGCGCGGAAAAGGCGTATTGGTGCTGCTGATCGGAGCGGTGTTCTTCGCCTTTTTCGCGTTGATGGCCCTGGTCGTGGGCCTGCTGATGTCGCTGGCGCCGCTGCTGACACCGTGGGGAGCCATGGCGGCCGTCACTCTGGTCCTCGCGGCGCTTGCGGCAACCTGCTTCGTCAAGGCCGTTTCGCGGTTTCGTGCGGCCCAGTCGCGGCTCACGGGCAAGGAGATGGGTTCGTGAGCGAAGCGACCGATGCCGCACCCCTGATCGAAGCGCAGAAATTGCGCAACGCGGCCCATGCGCTGGTCCGGCAGGACATCGATTTCATCCGCGACGGACTTGCCGCGCGTCCGATTCCGCAGCGGGTGAAGGACAGCGCGGTCGAAAAGCTCGTCGACACGGCCGAAGTGGCGGGCGACATCGCCGCCGAGAACAAGGGCATCATTGCCGGGACGGCGCTTGCGATCCTCGCGTGGATGCTGCGCGGTCCGATCATCGACGGGATCGAGTCCGGGATTGAAAAGTTGATGGAATGGGGGCCGAAATGACCAAGGAGAATGCAGTGGCCGACAGCCCCAAGCAGAAGATCGCCGATCGGATATCGGCAGGACAGGAGCGCAACAGGGCGCGCGGCACGGTCCGCGAGGTGATCGAAGAGCATCCGATCGCCGTAATCGCCGGGGGCATCTTGCTCGGCGCGGTACTCGCGCAGTTTCTCCCCAAGACCGGCCTCGCCCGGTATAGCCGCCGCGCCGCCGCGCTGGCCGCCGCAGGCGGTGAGCTGGCCATGCTCTATGGCTCGAAAGCGGCCGACAGCGCCGGAGACGTTGCTCGCGAAGGGCGCGAAAAGCTCGGCGAACTGGGCGACACGGTGAGCGACACCGCCGCCGAAGCCAAGCGCAAGGGTCTTGACCTGGCCGACGTTGCGCTGGCCGGCGTCAAGGCCTTCGGTGGGTCGACTGCCCGCCGCGTGTCCGACCTCGCTTCAAAAGTCCGACATTAGTCGCACGCAAACGTATGCGCCGTGGGTGGTTCTTGCGGCGCATCACGTTTTTTGTAAGGCGGCCGGCAATCCTCTCCCCAAGGAATGCCACCAAATGCAAAAGCTTCACCTCGTCATGGGCGGCCGCGTAAAAGACCCGCAGGGCCTCGAATTCGCGGACCTCTCCAAGGTTCATTTCGTCGGCGTTTTTCCCGACTACGCGTCCGCTGAAGATGCCTGGCGCAGCAACGCCCAGCGTACGGTCGACGATGCCGAAATGAAGTACGTGATCGTCCACCTTCACCGGCTGCTCGAGCCGGAACTGCCGAAGGCCTGAAACGAAAAAGCCCCCGCGTCGCGGGGGCTTTTTGCTTGAAGCTGCGCCGGTTCAGATGAATTCGATCTTCTGCACCAGGTAGAACCGGTCGCCAGCGGGCACCGAAACCTCGATTTCGTCGTCTACCTTGCGGCCGATCAGCGCCCGGCCGAGCGGCGAGTTGTAGCTGATCATGCCCTTCTTGGCGTCAGCCTCGGCCTGCCCGACAATTTGGTAGCGTACCGGCTTCTCATCGTCGTCGAGCAGCGTGACGGTCGCGCCAAACACGATGCGGTCACCCGAAAGCGTCGTGGGGTCGATGATCTGCGCGCGGCTGATCTTGTCCTCGAGGTCGGCGATCGTGGCCTCGACCTGCCCCTGACGCTCCTTGGCGGCATGATATTCGGCGTTTTCCGACAGATCGCCGTGGGCGCGCGCTTCCTCGATCGCATCGACGATCTGCGGGCGTTCCTCGCGCAGCGCTTTCAGCTCCGCAGTCAGCTTTTCGTAGCCTTCCTGGAGCATCGGCAGCTTTTCGGTACTCGCCATCATTCGCCTTTCAACAAGTCGTCCCCCAACCCGCAACAGGGAAAACCGTTCCCTGCCAAGACGTTATGGTGTCTCGGCGTATCTGCTGCGATTTTGGGGGTTATTCAGGACTTATCCATAATAGTCTTGCAGCGACCGCACCGCAAGGTCGGTGGTCTGCAGAGCTTCGATCGCCTCGGCCGTGGCGACGCTCGCCGCAGCGGTGGTGAAGTACGGCACCTTGGCCCCCAGCGCGCTCGCCCGGATCGAGGCCGAGTCCTTGTGGCTCTGCCAGCCCTCGGTGGTGTTGAAGATCAGCGCGATCTCGCCGTCGATGATCCGGTCGACGATGTGCGGCCGGCCTTCCGCCACCTTGTTGACCCGCTCGACCACCACGCCCGCATCGGCCAGGAACCGCGCTGTCCCGCCAGTCGCGACAATCTTGAAGCCGAGCTTCGCCAGCCGCTGCACGCCGGGCAGGACCACGGTCTTGTCGCTGTCCTTGACCGAGACGAACAGCGTGCCCTGCGACGGCAGCCGCGTGCCTGCACCGAGTTGCGACTTGGCAAAGGCGATCGCGAAATTGCTGTCGATCCCCATGACTTCGCCGGTTGACTTCATCTCGGGGCTCAGCACCGGATCGACACCCGGGAACCGCGCGAACGGGAACACCGCTTCCTTGACCGCCATATAGTCGATGTTGCGATCGATCACCGGCAGGTCGGCCAGCTTCTCCCCGGCCATGATCCGTGCCGCATATTTGGCGATCGGCTGGCCGATGGCCTTGGCGACGAACGGCACCGTGCGGCTGGCGCGCGGGTTGACCTCGATCAGGTACACCTCGCCGTTCTTGACTGCGAACTGGATGTTCATCAGGCCCCGGACGTTGAGGCCCTTGGCGAGCAGCACCGCCTGGCGCTCCATCTCCTGCACGATGTCGTCCGACAGGCTGTAGGGCGGAAGGGTGCAGGCGCTGTCGCCGGAGTGGATGCCGGCTTCCTCGATATGCTGGAGCACGCCCGCGACCACGACCTCGTCGCCGTCGCAAAGCGCGTCGACGTCGCATTCCACGGCGTCGCGCAGGTACTGGTCGATCAGCACCGGACTATCGCCCGAGACCTGCACTGCGGTGGCGATATATTCATCGAGCTGGGCGCGGCTGTCGACGATCTCCATCGCCCGCCCGCCGAGCACGTAACTCGGGCGGATCAGCACCGGGTAGCCGATGCGCTCGGCCACCGCGACCGCCTCGTCGCGGCTGCGGGCCAGGCCGTTGAGCGGCTGCTTGAGCTTGAGCTTCTCGACCAGCGCGGCAAACCGCTCGCGGTCTTCGGCCAGGTCGATCGAGTCCGGCGAGGTGCCGAGGATCGGGATGCCGGCGTCCTGCAGCGCCTGCGCGAGCTTGAGCGGAGTCTGTCCGCCGAACTGGACGATCACGCCGACCAGCTCGCCGTTCTGCTGTTCGGCGTGGAGGATCTCCAGCACGTCCTCGGCCGTCAGCGGCTCGAAATAGAGCCGGTCCGAGGTGTCGTAGTCGGTCGAGACCGTCTCCGGGTTGCAGTTGACCATGATGGTCTCGAACCCGGCCTCTTCCAGCGCGAAGCACGCGTGGCAGCAGCAGTAATCGAATTCGATCCCCTGCCCGATCCGGTTCGGCCCGCCGCCGAGGATGACGATCTTCCTTGCACCGGTCGGAGCGCTCTCGCACTCCGGCTCGCCGAACAGGCCACCTTCATAGGTCGAGTACATATAGGGCGTGACCGCCTCGAACTCGGCCGCGCAGGAGTCGATCCGCTTGAACACCGGCCGCACACCCAGCTTGTGGCGCAGCTGACAGACCTCCGCCTCGCTGGTCGCGCCGGCCATTGCTTTCAGCGCATCGTGGAGCAGGCCGGAGCGCTTGGCCGAGGTTTCCCCCAGCCCGCCGGCCACGCCGACCGAACGCACCGCGAGCGTCGCCAGGCGCTTGTCGGAGAAGCCCATGGACTTCAGCCGCCGCAGGCCCGCCGCGTCGTTGGGCAGGCCGTCGGCCATGATCCGCTTTTCCTCGTCGATGATCTCGAGGATGTGGCGGAGGAACCAGGGATCGTACTTGGTGACGGCGTGGACGTCCTCGACCGAGAAGCCTTCGCGGAAAGCCTGCGCGACGACCAGCAGCCGCTCCGGCGTGGCGCGGCTGAGCGCGGCGTTGATCTCGTCGCGGCCGGCGCCTTCGAGCTCGACCACGCGGTTGAATCCGTCGAGCCCGGTTTCGAGGCCGCGCAGGGCCTTCTGCATCGATTCCTTGATGTTCCGGCCGATCGCCATGACCTCGCCGACCGACTTCATCGCAGTGCCTAGCAGCGGCTCGCTGCCCTTGAACTTCTCGAACGCGAAGCGCGGGATCTTGGTCACGACATAGTCGATGGTCGGCTCGAACGCTGCCGGGGTCGCCCCGGTGATGTCGTTGGTGATCTCGTCGAGGGTGTAGCCGACCGCGAGCTTGGCCGCGACCTTGGCGATCGGGAAGCCGGTAGCCTTCGACGCCAGCGCCGAGGAGCGCGAGACCCGCGGGTTCATCTCGATGACGATCAGCCGCCCGTCCTTCGGGTTGACTGCGAACTGTACATTCGAACCGCCTGTTTCGACGCCGATTTCCCGGAGGACCGCGATCGATGCATTGCGCATGATCTGGTATTCCTTGTCGGTCAGCGTCAGCGCCGGGGCGACGGTGATGGAATCGCCGGTGTGGACGCCCATCGGATCGACGTTCTCGATCGAGCAGATGATGATGGCATTGTCGTTCCGGTCGCGGACGACTTCCATCTCGTATTCCTTCCAGCCGAGGAGCGATTCCTCGATCAGGACTTCGGTGGTCGGCGAGGCTTCGAGCCCGCCTTTGACGATCTTGACGAATTCCTCGCGGTTGTAGGCGATCCCGCCGCCGGTACCGCCAAGGGTGAAGCTGGGGCGGATGATCGAAGGTAGGCCGGTCATTTCCAGCACGGCGAGCGCCTCGTCTACCGTGTGGGCGACGCCAGAGCGGGCGGATTCCAGCCCGATCTTGTCCATCGCCTCGCGGAAGCGCTGGCGGTCCTCGGCCTTGTCGATGGCGTCGGCGTTGGCACCGATCATGGTGACGCCAAACTTGTCGAGCGTGCCGTCATTGAACAGCGCCAGCGCGGTGTTGAGCGCGGTCTGCCCGCCCATCGTCGGCAGCAGCGCGTCGGGACGCTCCTTCTCGATGATCTTCGCGACGATTTCGGGCGTGATCGGCTCGACATAGGTCGCGTCGGCCATTTCCGGGTCGGTCATGATCGTCGCCGGGTTCGAATTGACCAGGACGATGCGATAGCCCTCTTCCTTGAGCGCCTTGACCGCCTGCGTGCCCGAATAGTCGAACTCGCAAGCCTGGCCGATGACGATCGGCCCGGCGCCGATGATCAGGATCGAGGAGATGTCAGTGCGTTTGGGCATTGTTGCTCTCGTTTTTCAGACCCCGAAGCACTCCAAGAGGTCGGGGAAGGAATTCAATGTCTGCCGCTCAACCGAGCGAAGCTACGAACTTCTCGAAAAGGTAGAAGCTGTCCTGCGGCCCGGGGCTTGCCTCGGGGTGGTACTGGACGCCGTAGGCGCGCTTGCCGCGGATCGCGATGCCGCAGTTGGAGCCGTCGAACAGCGAGACGTGGGTTTCCTCGACGTTCTCCGGCAGCGCGGTGTTGTCGACCGCGAAGCCGTGGTTCATCGAGGTGATCTCGACCACCCCGTCGCCCTTGCGCAGCACCGGGTGGTTCGCGCCGCGGTGGCCCTGGTGCATCTTGGTGGTCTTCGCCCCCGCGGCGAGCGCCAGCATCTGGTGGCCGAGGCAGATCCCGAACAGCGGAATGTCGCGTTCGAGCAGCCCCTGGATCACCGGCACCGAGTACGCCCCGGTCGCCGCCGGGTCGCCCGGGCCGTTGGAGAGGAACACGCCGGCGGGCTCCAGCGCGAGGATCGTTTCCAGCGGAGTCTCCGCCGGCACAACCGTCACCCCCGCCCCGGCCTTCACCAGGTTGCGGAAGATGTTGTCCTTGGCGCCGTAGTCGATGGCGACGACGTGCGGGCGCGTATCATGCGGGCTACGGCCGTACCCCTTGCCTAGGTGCCAGACCGAGCCTTCCCACTCTTCCTGACCATCACGGGTCACGACGCGGGCGAGGTCCATGCCTTCAAGGCCGGGCCACAGCTTTGCCCGCTCGACCAGCGCGTCGATGTCGAACTTGCCGGCGGGATCATGCGCGATCACCGCGTTCGGCGCGCCGGAGAGGCGGATGCGGCGGGTCAGAGCGCGGGTGTCGATCCCGGCGATGCCGATCTTGCCGAGCTTTTCCATCCACGCCTGGAAGGTGCCCTGGGCGCGGAAGTTCGACGGCGCGGTGACGTCCTCGCGCACCACGCAGCCGACCGCGCCCAAAACCGACCCGCGCGTGTCGTGGCTTTCGACGTCCTCGGCGTTGGTGCCGACGTTGCCGATGTGCGGAAAAGTGAAGGTCACGATCTGTGCGGCATAGGAGGGATCGGTCATCACCTCCTGATAACCGGTAATCGCGGTGTTGAAGCACACCTCGCCCACCGCCGAGCCGCTCGCGCCGAAGCCCTTGCCCCACGCCACCGATCCGTCCGCCAGCACGAGGACTCCCGTCGCGCCCTTGGGTTGAGGCGCACGGGTGTGGGCGGGGTCGGCCATGACTTGGGGCGCTCCGTTGGCAGGGGTTTCTGGCGATGTCGCTAAGGCTTGGCCGCTAGACCTGCTGCATCGCAGCGTCAACCTAGCGAACAGGAAAAGTTTGCCCTACAGGTGCCGTTTCCGCGCCGAGAGGGCGGTGTTCCACAGGAAATGCGAAATCATGATCCGCGATACCATCAAGGCCGCGCAGGTGGCCTCCATGAAGGCCGGCGACAAGCCCCGCCTCGCCGCCGTCCGCCTGATCCTTGCCAAGCTCAAGGACAAGGACATCGAACTGCGCACCGCCGCGAACGTCCCTGAGGATGACACGATCGTCACCGACGTACTCCAGAAGATGGCCAAGCAGCGCCGCGAATCGATCACGCTCTACGAACAGGGCGGCCGCCAGGAACTCGCCGACGTCGAGAAGGCGGAGCTGGCGGTGATCGAGGAATTCCTGCCCCAGCAGATGGGCGAGGACGAAGTGAAGGCCGCGATCGCCGGGATCATCGCCGAAACCGGCGCGGCCGGCATGAAGGACATGGGCAAGGTCGTCGCCGCGCTCAAGGCGAAGCACGGCACGCAGCTCGACATGGGCAAGGCGAGCGGACTGGTAAAGGCAGCGCTGGCGTGAGCCCTCCCCTCCCGCATGCGGGAGTGGTCGGGGTCTGGCCTGAAGGTGCTCGCTGCGCTTTTGGCCTGCCCACCCCTAACTCCTCCCGCCTGCGGGAGGGGAACAGGTGAGCCTGACACCCCAATGGCTCGACGAACTGCGCGTCCGGGTCACGTTGTCCGGCGTCATCCAGCGCACCACGCGGCTGACCAAGGCGGGGCGCGAGTTCAAGGCGTGCTGCCCGTTCCATAACGAGAAGTCGCCGAGCTTCTACGTCAACGACGAGAAGGGTTTCTACCACTGCTTCGGCTGCGGGGTTCACGGCGACGTCATCCGCTGGATGACCGACCAGCGGGGCCTCGCGTTCATGGACGCGGTGAAGGAGCTTGCGGCGGAAGCGGGGATGGAGATGCCCGCGCTCGATCCCCGCGCGGCGAAGAAGGCCGAACAGGCCAAGACCCTGCACGACGTGATGGCCGCCGCGCAGGCGTTCTTCGTCCACTCGCTGGCCGGCGAACAAGGCGGCGCGGCGCGGCGCTACCTCGCCTCGCGCGGCTTTCCGGACAAGGTGGTGCGCGAGTTCGGCTTCGGCTTCGCGCCGGACAGCCGCACCGCGCTGAAGGAGGCGCTCGCCCAGTTCCCCGACGAAATGCTGATCGAGGCGGGCCTCAGGATCGTGGTCGAGGGCAAGGAACCGTACGACCGGTTCCGCGGCCGCCTGATGCTGCCGATCCAGGACGCCCGCGGGCGGCCCATCGCGTTCGGCGGCCGCATCCTCGACGCGCAGAAAACAGATGCCCCCAAGTACCTGAATTCGCCCGACACGCCGTTGTTCGACAAGGGCCGGACGGTCTACAACATCCACCGCGCCTCTCCCGCCTCGCGCCAGACGGGCCGGGTGGTGGTGGTCGAAGGCTACATGGACGTCGTCGCGCTCGCCGCCGCCGGGATCGGCGAGGCCGTCGCGCCGATGGGCACCGCGCTGACCGAGCACCAGATCGAGCGGCTGTGGCGGCTCGTCGAAACGCCGACGCTGTGTTTCGATGGCGATGCCGCCGGGCAGCGCGCCGCCATGCGCGCCGCGACTCGCGCCCTTCCCCTGCTCCGCCCGGGCCACAGCTTGCGGATCGTCACCCTGCCTCAGGGCATGGATCCCGACGACGTGGTCAAGAAGCAGGGCCCGCAGGCGATGGAGGACCTGCTCGGCAGCGCCCGCCCGCTGGTCGAGGTGCTCTGGGAGGCCGAGCGCGATGCCCAGCCGCTCGCCACGCCCGAGGACAAGGCCGGGCTCAAGGCGCGGCTGCTCGCGCATTGCGAGACGATCCAGCACCCGGATATCAAGGCGCTGTACCGCCGCGACCTGCTCGAGCGGTTCGACGCTCTGGCCTTTGCGCGGCGCGAACGGCCGCCGTTCCAGCCGGGCCAGCGCGGCAAGCCCGGACAGCGCGGACCGTGGAAGCCGGCGCCTGCGCCGCTCGCCCCGGAAGCGGCCGCCAGGCTCAAGCGCTACGGCGAGGGCGACAGCCTGCTCGCTGCCGTGATCGCGGGCTTTATCGCGCACCCCGGCGAGCTTCCCCGGCACGCCGAGGCCCTCGCCCGGCTTGCCACCGCCGATGCCTGGCTCACCGCGCTGCTCGACCAGCTGGTGGAGCTCGCCGACTCGCCCGGTCGCCTTGAAACCCCGCAGGTCCTGACCATATTGGAACAGCGGCGGCTGCGGCCTCCGGCAGCGGCAGACTATTCGGGAATGCGATTCGGTTTCCTCGGCCCCGGCGACGATGCCCCGGCCGAGCTCGCCGAGGCGTTGTCCCTGCTGGTCGAGCTTCCGGCGGTCGAACAGGCGCTGGATGCAGCAACGCGGCGGCACGAAGCGGACTTTTCGGAGGAAACTTTCGCCGAACAGCAACGATTGCGCGAACGAAGGCTGGCCTTGGTCGCGCGTTTGGGGCAAATGGCCCGCACTCGTGCTGGATTATAATTATAGCAAAGCCGGCCGGGTGGCGGGCGCGAACTGGTGGTACCGGAACTAGATGACCGACAAGCAGGACGGTGGTGACGCACCGCTGATCGACCTCAACGACGCTTCGATCAAGAAGCTGATCGCGCGCGCCAAGCGCCGCGGGATCATCACCTATGACGAACTGAACGAGGCCCTGCCCCAGGACCAGATGTCGTCCGAGCAGATCGAGGACATCATGGCCGCGATCTCGGAGATGGGCGTCAACATCGTCGAAAGCGACGAAGACGCGCAGGATCCTGAAGAGCAGGCGAACGACGATATCGACGAGCCGGATCCCATCGGCACCGATCGTCCCACGGTCGAAAAGAAGAAGGAAACGATCGAGCGCACGGACGATCCCGTGCGCATGTACCTGCGCGAGATGGGCGCGGTCGAGTTGCTCAGCCGCGAGGGCGAAATCGCCATCGCCAAGCGCATCGAGGCCGGCCGCGACACGATGATTTTGGGCCTGTGCGAAAGCCCGATCACCTTCCACGCGATCATCCAGTGGTCCGAAGCGCTTAACGCCGGCGAGATGCAGCTGCGCGAGATCCTCGATCTCGACGCGATGCTGTCGAAGGCGCCCGAGAACCTGCCCGACGAAGATTCGGACGAGGAACCGGAGATCAGCGCGGCCACCGCCGGCCCGACCTTCAAGGAAGAGGAAGAGCCCGAGGAAGAATCGGTCGACGCCGACGAAGAGGACGAGGACGGCATCGAACGCCGTGCCCGCCGCCCGGTCGAGGAAGAGGAAGAGGACAACACCCTCTCCCTCGCACAGATGGAAGCGCAGCTGAAGCCCGAGGCGCTCGAGAAGTTCGCCGCCATCACCTCGCTGTTCCGCCGGTTCGAGAAGATCCAGGCCGAACGCCTCGATTCGCTCGGGCTTGGCATCGATTTTCCGGCGACCAAGGAAAAGACCTACCAGCAGCTGCGCGAAGACCTCACCGCGCAGGTCGAAAGCGTGCAGTTCCACGCGACCAAGATCGAATACCTGGTCGACAACCTCTATGCCTTCAACCGCCGGCTGACCGCGCTGGGCGGGCAGATGCTGCGTCTGGCCGAACGCCACAAGGTCAACCGCAAGGACTTCCTCGACAGCTACGTCGGGCGCGAGCTCGATGACGCATGGCTCGAATCGATGGCCGGCAAGGACAAGAAGTGGGCCGCGTTCGCCGCCAACGAGGCCGGCGGGGTCGAGCGTATTCGTGCCGAAATCTCCGACATCGCCAGCGCCACAGGCATGTCGCTCGGCGAGTTCCGCCGCATCGTCAACATGGTCCAGAAGGGCGAGCGCGAGGCGCGCATCGCCAAGAAGGAAATGGTCGAGGCGAACCTGCGTCTCGTGATCTCGATCGCCAAGAAATACACCAACCGCGGCCTGCAGTTCCTCGACCTGATCCAGGAAGGCAACATCGGCCTGATGAAGGCGGTCGACAAGTTCGAGTATCGCCGCGGCTACAAGTTCTCGACCTATGCAACGTGGTGGATCCGGCAGGCGATCACCCGCTCGATTGCCGACCAGGCGCGGACCATCCGCATCCCGGTCCACATGATCGAGACGATCAACAAACTGGTCCGCACCAGCCGCCAGTTCCTCCACGAGCAGGGCCGCGAGCCTACGCCGGAGGAAATGGCCGAGCGGCTTTCCATGCCGCTCGAAAAGGTCCGCAAGGTGATGAAGATCGCCAAGGAGCCGATCAGCCTCGAAACGCCGATCGGCGACGAGGAAGACAGCCACCTCGGCGATTTCATCGAGGACAAGAACGCGATCATCCCGGTCGATGCGGCGATCCAGGCGAACCTCAAGGAAACGGTCACCCGCGTCCTTGCCAGCCTCACCCCGCGCGAGGAACGCGTGCTGCGCATGCGCTTCGGCATTGGCATGAACACCGACCATACGCTCGAGGAAGTCGGCCAGCAGTTCTCGGTCACCCGCGAACGTATCCGGCAGATCGAGGCGAAGGCGCTGCGCAAGCTCAAGCACCCGAGCCGGTCGCGCAAGATGCGCTCGTTCCTCGATCAGTGAGCGGCCTTGGGCTTCGCGTGTCAGGCGGAGCCGGGCACTTGCCGATCCACCGTCCTGAGATCGATCCCTCGCGTTTCACGGCAGAACACCGCCACCAACCCGAGTGACAGCAGCAGCGGTGCCGCTACGATGGCCGCTGCGACGCCGAGCGGCGGGACCAGCGCTGTGATGCTCAGTCCCTGTGCCATCAGGCCGCCGGCCTTGCTCAGCGCGGCAACCCAGCCGGTCGCCCTGCCGCGGATGCGCAGCGGATAGCTTTCCGCTGCATAGGGCAGCAGGATCGCCAGCATCCCGTTCGTGCCCACGATCAGTAGCGCAAGCACCGGGATCGGCGAAATTCCGAGTCCCATGTCGAGCGCGAGAACGCCCGCAAGCCCGACCATCGTCAGCGCGCCGGTTGCCGCCAGCGACCATTTGGTGCTCCACCGGCTGTAGGTGAGCGACACGGCGAAGGCCAAGGGGAAGGCGATCAGCGCCGATTCGGCAATCAGCCTCGATGCCGCCGCCATCGGCACCCCGCGCGCGACGAGATCCGCCGGCAGCCAAAGCAGCAGGCCGAAATTGATCAGCCCCCAACTGAGCGCCATCGTGCTCAGCGCTGCGGTAACCCCCGCAACGCCCGGCGACCAGATGCCGCCCTGATGCTGGCCGTGCTCGATATGCACCGGCGCGAAGTCGACGTCCTCTTCCTCGTCTCCGTGGGTGTGGCTCTGCGTCCCGAAGCGGTCCATCACCGCGCGCGCCTCTGCCCGGCGACCGCGGGCCAACAGGTACTTGGCCGATTCCGGAATGAACCGGCCGAGTGCCAGCAGCATCAGCCCGGTTGGCAGGTTGATCAGCCAGAGGATCCGCCAGCTCCATTCGGGCACGAGCCACGCCGAGAACCCGCTCGCCGCGAAATAGCCCCCCGCCGCGCCCAGCCCGCCCACCAGCACCAGCGCCCAGCCGCGGTGGCGGCTCGGCATGATCTCGGCGAGCAGGGCGTAGGTTACCGGCAGCATTCCGCCGGCGGCCGCACCCATCAGGAAGCACATGACGATGTTCCACCACAGCGATGGCATCGCCCCGCAGATCGAGGTGCCGACGAACATGATCGCCGAAAGCATGATCGTCGCCTTGCGGCCATAGATGTCGGCGGCGATGCCCCACAGGATCGAGCCGGTGACGGTGCCAGTCAGCGCCGCGAACGGCACCAGCGCGGCGGTGGACTTCGGCACTCCGTATTCCGCGGTCATCCCCGGCATGATGAAGCCGAGCGAGGCGGGCTTCATGACGTCGATCACCAGCGCGATGACCAGCGCGGCCATCAAGCCCCAGTGCGCGGACGAGAGCGGCGCATCCTCGGGCGCGGCCACGCTGATGTGGCGCGACGCCTCGACCTGCGCGGCAATGTTCCGGGGAAGCATGCCAACGATCGACATGACGATGCCGGCGACGATCAGGCCCATGCCGATGATCATTTCCGCGTCCATCATCATGCCCGACAGGCGAAAGCCGTCCATCCGGCCCATCCAGTACATCGGCAGGTGGAGCACCACGCCGACGACCACTGCGGCCGTCCCCAGCCAGAACAACAGCATGCTGGACCGGTCCCGCAGAACCATGATGCGACCTCCCCTTCGCGGCGCCTCGCTTGTTTTCCTCGACCGCCGCCGTGAATGTTTTGCACGAGGCCGCCTCCGCGACAAGCTGCCCGCCCGATCCGCAGTCGTATGCGCGGGCGAGTCTAAGGACTCGCATCTCACCGCGCCTGCCAGTATGGGCGCGCCATGCGTATCGCCATTGCTTCCGACCATGCCGCCGTGGACCTCAAGGCGGTCCTTCGCGAGTACCTGATCGGCCTCGGCCACGAGGTTGCCGATCTCGGCCCCGAGACGGCCGACCGTGTCGATTATCCGGACTATGGATACAAGCTCGCCTCGGTCGTTGCCGAGGGCCTGGCCGAGCGCGGGGTCGCGCTGTGCGGGTCCGGCATCGGCATCTCGATCGCCGTCAACCGCGAGCCGGCCTGCCGCTGCGCACTTGTCTCCGAACCGCTGTCCGCCGCCCTCGCCCGCGAACACAACGACGCCAACGTGATCGCCATGGGCGCGCGCCTGACCGGCGAGGACATGGCCAAGGCCTGCCTCGACGCGTTCCTGTCCACCGAATTCGGCGGCGGCCGCCACACGGGCCGCGTCGCCAAGCTCTCCAGCCCCAGCTTCTGAAGGATCCCAGACCGATGAGCACCCTCGCCGCTCCCGCCATCCGCAAGCCCGGGTTCTTCACAGAAGGGCTCGCCAGCGCGGACCCCGAAGTCTTCGCCGCAATCGAGAACGAGCTCAAGCGCCAGCAGACCAAGATCGAGCTGATCGCGAGCGAGAACATCACCAGCCGTGCAGTGCTCCAGGCCACCGGCTCGATCTTCACCAACAAGTATGCCGAGGGTTATCCGGGCAAGCGCTATTACGGCGGCTGCGAATACGCCGACGTTGTGGAAACGCTGGCGATCGAGCGGGCCAAGGCGCTGTTCGGATGCCAGTTCGCCAACGTCCAGCCCAATTCGGGCAGCCAGATGAACCAGGCGGTGTTCCTTGCCCTGCTTCAGCCGGGTGACGTGTTCATGGGGCTCGACCTCAATTCGGGCGGGCACCTCACCCATGGCTCGCCGGTCAACATGAGCGGCAAGTGGTTCAAGCCGGTGTCCTACGGCGTGCGCGCCGACGATCACCTGATCGACATGGACGAGGTTGCTCGCATCGCCCGCGAGCACAAGCCCAAGCTGATCATCGCCGGCGGCACCGCCTATTCGCGCGTTTGGGATTTCCAGCGCTTCCGCGAGATCGCCGATGAGGTGGGCGCGTGGCTGCTGGTCGACATGAGCCACTTCTCCGGCCTCGTTGCCGGCGGCGCGCACCCCTCGCCCTTCCCCCATGCCCACGTGGTCACCAGCACGACTCACAAGTCGCTGCGCGGCCCCCGCTCCGGCATCATCCTCACCAACGACGAGGACCTCGCCAAGAAGTTCAACTCGGCGGTGTTCCCAGGCCTGCAGGGTGGCCCGCTGGTCCATGTGATCGCGGCCAAGGCTGTCGCCTTCGCCGAGGCCTTGCGGCCTGAATTCAAGGCTTACGCTCATCAGATCGTCGACAACGCTCGCGCGCTGGCGGAAAGCCTCAAGCGGCAGGGCCTGAATATCGTCTCTGGCGGCACCGACAACCACCTGATGCTGGTGGATCTCACGCCCAAGAACGTCACCGGCAAGGCGGCCGAGAAGGGCCTCGACCGCGCCTACCTCACCTGCAACAAGAACGGGATCCCGTTCGACACCCGCTCGCCGTTCGTCACGTCCGGCGTGCGGCTCGGCACCCCGGCGGGCACGACCCGCGGTTTCGGCGTCGAGGAGTTCAACCAGATCGGCGAACTGATCGCGGAAGTTGTCGACGGAATGAGCCGCAACGGCGATGATGGCGACGGCCAGGTCGAAGCCCGGGTCCGCGCCCGGGTCGAAGAACTCTGCGCCCGTTTCCCCATCTATTCCGAGGTATAAAGCACATGAGCAACGATCTGCCCCAGCGCGCGAAGGAAGAAGCCGCCGGCATGGCGAAGCAGGGCATGGCCCATCCCTCGACCAAGCCGGTGCTCGCCGGTGTTGCCATCGGCGCGGTGGCTGGTCTGCTGCTGCCGGTGGTGACGATCCCGCTCGGCATGGTGGTCGGCGGCGGATTTGCGTTCTGGCAGCGGATCAAGCGCTGAATGCGCTGCCCGTTCTGCGCCCATGACAGCAGCCAGGTAAAGGACAGCCGGCCGAGCGAGGACAACACCTCGATCCGCCGGCGCCGCCAGTGCGAGGCTTGCGGGGCGCGGTTCACGACCTTCGAACGGGTTCAGCTGCGCGAGATCACCGTGGTCAAAAGCGGCGTCAAGGGAGAAGACGGGCGGCGAGAGCCGTTCGACCGCACCAAGATCGAAACCAGCGTCGCGCTTGCCGTCCGCAAGCGCGGAATCTCGCAGGAGCGGATCGACCAGCTCGTTTCCGGCATCCAGCGCCAGGTCGAGACGATGGGCGAAAGCGAGATCGCCAGCCAGACCATCGGCGAGATGGTGATGGATGGCCTGCGCCAGCTCGACAGCGTTTCCTACATCCGCTTCGCCAGCGTGTATCGCGACTTCACCGAGGCCCGCGACTTCGAGGAATTCGCCAGCAGTGTCCAGGAAATGAGCGGGCGCGAGGTCGGAGGCGAATGAGCCTGCCACCCGTAATTGTCCTCGTTCGCCCTCAGCTTGGGGAAAACATCGGCAAGGCCGCGCGCGCGATGCTCAATTTCGGGCTGACCGAGCTGCGCATGGTCTCACCGCGCGATGGCTGGCCCAATCCCAGCGCCGGTCCGGCCGCCTCGGGCGCGGACATCGTGCTCGAGCGGGCGCAGGTCTTCGAGACGCTCGGCGAGGCGATTGCCGACTGCACGAATGTCTACGCTACCACCGTGCGCAAGCGCGGCGTCACCAAGCCGGTCGTGACGCCGGAGCAGGCGGCTGGAGAGATTGTCCGCCATCCTGGCCGGAGCGCGCTGCTGTTCGGGCCGGAGCGGTCAGGCCTGGAAACCGACGACGTCGCCGTGGCGCGGGCGATCCTCACGGTCCCGATCAACCCGGAGTTCGGCTCGCTGAACCTTGCCCAGGCGGTCATCCTCTGCGCCTATGAATGGTCCAAGACACAGGCGCTGGCACAGCCTACGATCGAGTACCTGCTCCCCCCTGCCCCGCAGGAGGAGCTCGACGGCATGATTGCGCAGTTCGAGGAGCTGCTCGCCCCGCGCGGGTATTTCCGCCCGCCCAGTCGCGCCGCGGCGACCCGGCGCACCCTGCGCAACATGCTGACCAAGCCGGGCTGGAACCACCTCGAGGTGCGGACCATGCGCGGCGTGCTCAGCGCCATGAGGCGGCGTCCGGATGACGGCGAGGCGTAAAGTCGTTCGTCGAAAACCGTGATTCGTTGCGTTCGAAACCGTATCGACAATCCCGGCAATAACGCGATAATGCACGCTGCATTGCAGTAAAGTCAGGACAAATCGTGATTTCTTTCCGCCTCGCGCTTCTTCCCCTTGCCTTCGCCGCCACTCCGGTTCTCGCCGAAACAACCCAGCCCGCTGCCAAGAGCGAAGTGGCTGCGGCCGACAAGAAGGTCTGCCGCTCGGTCGCCACCACCGGCTCGAACATGCGCAAGCGCATGTGTATGACCCGCGCGGAATGGGCACAGATCGATGGCACCAATGGCGAGAATGCCGAGCGTGCGATGGATTCGAAGCGCGCCGGCGGGATGAACAACGGGCTCTAATCGCCCGCGTTGTTCCGCTCCCACGCCTGCATTTCATAGGCGATGGACGCTTCGACCAGCCGCTCCCAGAAGTCGCCGACCAGGCCCACGGGCACGCCCAGTTCGAACGCTGCTGCGCGAGCGGCAGCGATGACCTGGGCCTTGCGTTCTTCGTCGCGGACCTGCGATCGCTCGGACTTGATCCGGGCAGCAGCACGCATGTAGCCGAAGCGGCGGGCCAGGAGTTCGACAAGCTGGCGGTCGAGCTGGTCCACGCCGGCGCGGACATCGATCATGGTCCGGCAATCGTCCGGATCGAGCGTCTGTGACATGGCTCGCGATATGGCGGTTTGCGCCGCGCCTGTCGAGCATCTGGGAATGCCTGGTTTTGCTTGACCTTGGCGCTTTCCTCTGCTTAGGGCGCGCCTTCGCAATTGGCCTCGCACCCCGGTGAAGCGGTGGCCGCATTCCGTGAACGGCGGAATGGTGCGGTTCCGGGTTGAAAGCTGGCCATACCGGCCGGCCGCAGCAAATTGAAGGAACGGTAGCGCCATGTCGAAGCGCAATTCGTCGAAGTACAAGATCGATCGCCGCATGGGCGAAAACATCTGGGGCCGTCCGAAGAGCTCGGTCAACCGCCGCAGCTACGGCCCCGGCCAGCACGGCCAGCGCCGCAAGAGCAAGGTTTCGGACTACGGCATCCAGCTCCGCGCCAAGCAGAAGCTCAAGGGCTACTACGGCGAAGTGACCGAAAAGCAGTTCAAGCGCACCTACCAGGAAGCCGCCCAGATGAAGGGCGACACCGGCCAGAACCTGATCGGCCTGCTCGAGCAGCGCCTCGACATGGTGGTGTACCGCGCCAAGTTCGCGCCGACCATCTTCTCGGCCCGCCAGATCGTGTCGCACGGCCACATCTACGTGAACGGCGTGAAGTGCAACATCGCCAGCCGCCGCGTGCGTCCGGGCGACGTCGTCAGCCTCGGCAAGAAGGCCAAGGAAATGGCCCTGATCGCCGAAGCGCAGAGCCTGCCCGAGCGTGAAGTGCCCGACTATGTCGCGCCCGACGGCACCGACAAGATCACTTTCGTCCGCGTCCCGACGCTCGACGAAGTGCCCTATCCGGTCAAGATGGAGCCGAACCTGGTCGTCGAGTTCTACTCGCGCTGATCCGGCATTCCGGCATCATTGCCAGACGCAGAAGGCGGGACGAAAGTCCCGCCTTTTTCGTATGTTAGCCGAAAACTCGGAAACAAAAATATTTACCATGAAGTGACCGTGCGCACGGGAACCTCACCCCCGTCGTGGCATTTGAAACGCCATGACCATGTATCGCTTCGTCACCGACAACCGTGCCGGCAAGTGGTATGCCGATCTCCGCACCGCCCAGCAGCAGGCCTGCGCCATCGGCGCCGGATTTCTCGAGAGCCGATCCGGCATGTTCTACCAGTATGCCGGGACACGTCTCGAAGTGCTGGGCGACGATGTTCTGGCCAGCCCGGCGCAGCCCATGCAGGACATGGCAGCCTGAGCGTCGCCAAGCTGCGCCCTTGACGGGACAGCGAAGGGTTCGCTTAGCTGCCGGGCGTGCAACAAGCTCCTCCCTTCGTTCATTCGCTCGAGACACCGGCGTGATCCTTGGCGCAGTCCTCGCCGGAGGGCGCTCGTCCCGTTTTGGCAGCGACAAGGCCCTGGCGATGTTGGACGATCGCACCTTGCTCGAACGTGCGGTGGAACGCCTGCGCTCGCTTTGCGATGTGGTCGTCGTGGTCGGCCGGACGGAAGCGCCGGCCGAAACGTTACCGGACTGGCCGGCTCCCGGCGGAGGTCCGCTGACAGGTCTCGCCGCCGCGCTCCGCCATGCCGAGGCGCGCGGCTACGCGTCTGTTCTGAGTTGCGGGGTCGACAGCATCGGCCTGCCCGACGATCTGCTCGAACGACTGTCTCCCCCGCCCCGCTTCGTCGCGGCGCAGCCGGTGGTCGGGCTATGGCTTGCAAGTGCGTCGACCGCGATCGCCGATCTGCTGATCAGCGATCGGAAACACTCGATGAAAGCGCTGGCAGAACTGGTCGGCGCGACCGGCATTGCGCTTCCCGAAGGCCTGGCCAACGTCAACACGCCGAGTGACCTCGCGGCGCTACGCGCGGCCGCAAGGACCGGAAACTGACCGACCAGCGTGTATTGCGCACCGGCTGGATTTCGTGCTGCCATTCCCACCTTGCCCGTCCCGTCAGACAATACTGCAACTCGACTGTACAGCGCCGGAATAGTCCTTTTCGCAAGCCGCTGACGGCCACGGCTTGGCCCCGCCGATCCTGAAATCGACCTAACCAAACAGTAACATTGCGCCCAGCCTGCCGACAGGCCGGAGCGCCGATAAGGGCTGCGACGGTTCGGCCATGTCGAACCAGGTCCCAAGCCCCCTTGGCCGAACCGTCAACCCCACTACAGCGGGATGCGGCGTTTGGCCCGACCAGTCTTTCTCGATCCCACCGGCCAGCGGCGCCGCAGGGCGCGGCTCACAGTGCTGACTGCGCTCGTTCTCCTGGTCCTGGCGAGCATCGCCTTTGCAACGACGGTGGTGGACGTTCCCGATCCCGCCCCGCTGCCCATCGGGTACGAGCGGCTGTCGCCCCTGCCTTTCAAGGCCCAGGTCAGCCGCCTGCGCCACCGCGCGAGCCAGATCCTCCACGGGCGCAAGCCGGCAACTCCGCTGGCGGACAGCTCAGCCAAGCCATTGACGATCGGCTTCTTCACGACCTGGAGCGACGAGAGCGTCCCCTCGCTGCAGCGGCATGTCGACCAGCTCGACTGGATCGCGCCAACCTTGCTGTCGCTGGACCCGGCGGGCCACCTCGCGGCGAGCGACAGTCTCGAGATGCGCCGCATCCTGACCGCTTCGCTGCATCATCCGCTGGTGGTTCCGGTCCTGCAGAACGCCAGCAATGGCGTATGGTCCGGCGGAACCGCCGCAGCCGTAATGCGTGACCCGGCCCGCCGCGCGGCGCTGGTCCGGTCGATCGCCGATTATGTGGAGCGCAGCGGCTCCGCCGGGATCATGTTCGATTTCGAGAACCTTCCGGCAGGCAGCCAGAAAGACCTCGTTACTCTCGTCCGCGAGACCCGTGCCGCCCTCGCACCGCGCCAGCGGGTTGTCGCCGTCACCATGCCGATCGACAGCCCGGACTGGCCGGCCGCTGCCCTCGCCGGTGCCGCCGACAAGGTCGTGCTGATGGCCTATGACGAGCACTGGCAAGGCGGCACGCCCGGCCCGATCGCGTCGGATGGCTGGTTCGCCGACAATCTGGTCCGGGTCATGGCCGGCATCCCGCACGACAAGCTGGTCGTCGCGCTCGGCAATTATGGATACGACTGGCACGACGGGAAGGCCGATGCGCTGACCACCGAGGAAGCGTGGCTCGCCGCGCACGACAGCGGCGCACTGCCCAGGTTTGACAAGGCCAGCAGCAACGTCGGCTTCTCGTTCCTCGACGACAGTCACCGTCACGATGTCTGGATGCTGGACGCCGCATCGAGCTGGAACCAGATGCATGAACTGAGCCGGCTGGGTCTCGGCAACGTCGCTCTGTGGCGACTGGGCAGCGAAGACCCCGGCTTCTGGCCCGTGCTCGGCGCGTGGCGCAATCACCGCGACCTGCCCGATCTGACGCGCATCAATCAGCAGACCAATGTCGACGTCGAAGGACAAGGCGAGATCCTGCGCATTGCCGCAACGCCATCCGCGGGCAGCCGCAGCCTTGCGCTCGATCCGGCGAGCCGCATGGTTCGGGACGAGACCTATCGCGCCATGCCGACGCCCTATGTCGTCCAGCGGACCGGTGCCCGCGACAAGCTGGTGGCGCTGACATTCGATGATGGCCCGGATCCCGTCTGGACCCCGAAGATCCTGTCGATCCTCGAGTCCGAACACGTCCCCGCGAGCTTCTTCATCATCGGCGAGAACGGCGTCGAAAACCGCGGCCTGCTGAAGCGGATGGCGGCCGACGGAGACGAGATCGGCAACCACAGCTACACCCACCCCAACATGGCGGAAGAAGCCGACGGCGGCATCAACCTCGAGCTCAATGCGACCCAACGCCTGATCGAGGCGTTCACCGGCCGCTCCACCCGCCTGTTCCGTGCGCCCTACTTCGGTGACGCCGAACCCACGACCGCGGACGAATTGGGACCCGCGCTGATCGCACAGCAGCACGGCTACACGGTCGTCGGCCTGCACGTCGACCCGGGCGACTGGAAACGCCCCGGAACCGATGCCATCGTCCAGCAAACCATCGCCGAGATCGAGCACCCAGATCCCGACCGTTCCGCGAACGTGGTCCTGCTCCATGACGGCGGTGGGGACCGTTCCCAGACCGTCGCCGCCCTGCCCGCGATCATCCAAAGGCTCAAGGCGGACGGATACCGGCTCGTCCCAGCGTCGACTCTCGCCGGGCTGGACCGCGATGCGGTGATGCCGCGCGTCGAAGGCGTGGATCTGGCGATGGTGCGCGCCGACGTGTTCGCCTTCCTCGCGATCGGCGGGGCGATCGGCGCGCTCAACTGGATATTCTTTTTTGCCATCGCGCTCGGCATCGTCCGCGCGGTGGGACTGGCGATCCTCGCTCGAACCGCCAAGCCTCCCCTGCCGAAGCCGGGCACTGGCGAAACGCCGAGTGTCACCGTCATCATCCCCGCCTACAACGAGGAAAAGGTGATCGAGGCCTCCGTTCGCCGGATCCTTGCGAGCACCTGGCCGGATCTCGAGATCATCGTCGCCGATGACGGCTCGAAGGACCGCACCAGCGCGATCGTTTCAGAAGCGTTCGGGACGGACCCGCGCGTCCGCCTGCTGACGCTGACCAACGGCGGCAAGGCCTCGGCGCTGAACCGGGCGATGGCACTGGCGGGAGGCGAGATCGTCGTCGCGCTCGACGCCGATACCCAATTCGAACCGGACTGCATTGCACGGCTTGTCCGCTGGTTCGCAGACCCGAGGATCGGCGCCGTCGCGGGCAACGCCAAGGTCGGCAACCGCGTCAACCTCGTGACCCGCTGGCAGGCGATCGAGTACGTGACGGCGCAAAACCTCGAACGCCGCGCCCTCACCCGGTTCGATGCGATCATGGTCGTCCCCGGAGCAGTCGGCGCGTGGCGGCGCAGCGCGCTCGAAGCGGTCGGAGGATATCCGGAAGACACGCTGGCCGAAGACCAGGACCTCACCATTGCGGTGCAGCGCAAGGGCTGGAAGGTCGCGTATGACGAGGACGCCGTGGCGTGGACCGAGGCGCCCGAAACCTTCGCCGCCCTTGCCAAGCAGCGCTTCCGCTGGTCGTTCGGGACGCTGCAATGCTTGTGGAAGCACTGCTCGATCCTGCGCGAAGGACGTCCCGGCGGCCTCGCCTTCGTCGGCTTCCCGCAAGCCTGGCTGTTCCAGATCGTGTTCGCCGTGGTCTCCCCCCTGATCGACCTCGCGCTGCTCGTTTCGATCATCGGAACGGTGGTTCGCATCCTCCAGCACGGCTGGGCGCAGACCCAGACCGACGTACTCCGGATGGCGCTTTACTGGACCTGCTTCACCGCGATCGACCTCGCCTGCGCCTGGGTGGCGTACCGGCTCGACGTGCGCGAGCGGCGGGTTCCGGCCATCCTGCTGATCGCCCAGCGCATCATCTACCGGCAGCTGATGTACAGCGTTGTGATCAGGGCCTGCTGGGCGGCGATCGCGGGGCTCGGCATCGGATGGGGCAAGCTCGAGCGCACCGGCAGCGTCACGACGCCCGCGCCCGCTGCAGCCATGCTACCCCAGCGGCAACCGAACGGCCACGACGAGCCCGCTCGCCCCGTCGTCCCGGCCTGACAGCGCGATGGCGCCGCCGTGAAGCCGCGCCACCGCGGCGACCATGGCGAGGCCCAGTCCTGCACCCGGACGGGTCCGCGCATTGTCAAGCCTGACGAAGCGTTCGGTCGCGCGGTGAAGATCGTGATCCTCGATTCCCGGTCCGTTGTCCAATACTGCAAGGACTGCAAAGCCTGGGTCCCGCCGGACGGACACGGTCACCCGGTCCCCGCCGTACTTCAGCGCGTTGTCGATCAGGTTGGCCAAGGCTCTCGAGAGGAGTTCGCGGTCCGCCATGACCCGCACCGGTGCGGTTTCGGCAGACAGGCTGATCCCCGATTGCTCCGCCAGCGGCTCGTAGAGCTCCACAAGGTCTTCGGCGACCTCGCCCAGGTCGATCGCCGTGCGGCGGTCGGGCGTGGTCCCGCTTTCCAGCCGGCTGAGTTCGAGCGCGGTCGAAAGCATCGCCTCGAGCGCCTCCGCGTCGGAGCGGGCCAGTTGCAGCGCATCGAGCCCAGCCCCCGGCTCGACCGTGGCCATCGCCGTGTCGATCGACGCCCGCAGCCGGGCAACCGGCGACTTGAGATCATGTGCGAGCGCGCTCGACACCGAGTGCAATTCGTCGAGCAACGAGCCGATGCGCTCGGCCATCAGGTTCATCTGCTGGCGCAAGTGATCGAACCCGTCGCCGCGCTGCTCGTGGGGAAGACGGACAGCGAAATTCCCTGCCGCCAGCGCCTCGGCCGTCTCCGCCAGCGCGTGGGTCCGACGGCTGATCGCATAGCCGACCAGCAGCGATGCAATGAGCGCGAGCAGGCCGGTCAACAGCACGGTCAGCCCCAAGGCCTCGGCAAAGGCAATGTCAAAGCCGCGATCCGGCGCGGCCGAGGCCCCGACGATCAGGCGCGAGCCGTCCGAGAGCAGCGTCCCGGTGGCGACGCCCTCGGTGTCGGCCTGCCCGCCGCTCTCGCGGACACGAACCGCGTGGAGGACGCCGTCCGCCGGGACGTCCAGCGGGGCGGCAAGATTGCTGGATACCGCAGGCCCGCTACCCGTCACGCTGACGAAGACCAGCGGGTCGGACACGCCGCCTCGGCTTTCGTTAATCGTCTCCGCCAGCCGCTCCCGCCCGCCTTCATAGTAAGCGGCGAGCAGATCGTCGCGGAGGTCAAGCACCTGCCGCGCCCGGTCGGACTGCACCACCTGCAGCATCTGCGTGCGCAGCAGGTAGATCGCGGCCGTTCCAGACAGGACCTGGACAAGGAAGATCGCGGCGACCAGCCGCGCAACGGTCGAAGTGAGCAGCCGGCGCAACTCAGTCCGCCGAAAGCCGATAGCCGGCACCGCGAACCGTGTGGAGCAGCGGTTGCTCCTCGCCGTCGTCTATCTTGCGCCGAAGGCGGCTGACATGGACGTCGATCACGTTGGTTCCGGGGTCGAAGTGATAGTCCCAGACCGCTTCGAGCAGCATTGTACGCGTCACCACCTCTCCGGCATGGAGCATCAGGAACTCCAGAAGGCGGAATTCGCGCGGCTGCAAGGCAATCTTGCGCGGGCCCCGACGGACTTGGCGCGACAGGCGGTCGATCTCGAGATCCCCGCAGCGCAGCGTCGTCTGCTGGGGCGCGGCGTTGTTGCGGCCACGGCGCTGCAACGCATGGATCCGGGCCAGGAGTTCCGAAAAAGCGAACGGCTTGGCGAGGTAATCGTCCGCCCCGGCGTTGAGGCCGTCAACGCGTGCGTCGGTATCACCGAGCGCGGACAGGACGATGACCGGGGTGGTGATCTGCGCTGCCCGCAGCGCCCGCAGCACCGCGAGTCCGTCCATCCCCGGCAGCATCCGGTCGAGCACGATGGCGTCGTATTCCGCCCCGGTCGCATGGAACAGGCCGTCCCGCCCGTCAGCCGCGCGATCGGCGACGAAGCCTTGCTCGACCAGGCCGTTGGCGATGTAGTCGGCCAACCGCGTGTCGTCTTCCACGACCAGGACTCTTCCCGCCATTTCAAACTTCCTTGCAGTCGGACGATGGCGAAAGCCTAGCCCGGTGGTGGTCCGACGAACAGTCGTGATCGGCGGTGATCGATGTCAGGTAGGAGGGCTCAATCTCGCACGGCGGGCACCCGACCCAGGGTTACCCGCCGACGAGCCGGAGCAGGCGGAGAAGCGCGGTGCCGCCAGCGAGACCCGGCGGGAGGGCGATGTAACGGTTCTCCCAGCGCGGCGCGAACTTCTCCTTGTACCGGCGCAGCCCCTGGAAGTCGTAGTCGCGGGCGCCGAGGCCGAACAGCAGGCTCGCGCCGCGCGCCCACCACGGCGCCAGCCGCCCGCCGCGCATTCCAGAAAGGGGCGCGAGACCAAGATTGAAGCGCAAACCGCCAGCGCGCCCTGCACTCGCGATCAGTTCGCAGAGCAGCAAGTCCATGGTTCCGGGCGGGGCATCGGGTAGCTGACGCATCAGGTCCACCGAAAGCTCCTCGCCATCGCCCGATCGCCACAGGTTCGCGAAGGCGACCACGCGGTCTGCGGCGTCGAGAATCACGACGATGTCGCAGGTGCGCAAATAGCTCTCGCTGAACCAGCCGAGACTGAAGCGCTTTTCGCGCCTGCCGTGGCGTGCAAGCCAGGCGTCCGACACGGCGCGCAGGCGCTCGAGCCAGCCGGGCACCTCGTCGCGGGATATATCAACGACCCGAAGCCCTTCCCGCCGGGCGCGCGAGACGCCGTTCCGCAGCGACTTCATCCGCGCGCCCTCCAACGTGAAGCCACGCGGATCGACAATGGCCTCCTCGCCGTACTTGACCGGGTTCAGTCCCAGTTCGACCGCGAGCGGAAGGAAAGCATCACTGGCTTGGTAGATGCACAGACTTGCGCCTGCCAGGTCGCATTGCCGTCGCTGCTCCCACAGCAATTGCGGCCATCGCTCGTGCGTCCCGACCGGATCGCCCATGACGAACCAGGTCCGGCCGACCGGGCGGAACATCACGAACGCGTCTCCTTCCGCAGAGACCAGGAAGCGCTTGTCGCCGGTGAGCGCCAGCATCGCGTCGCTGCGGCCACACTGCTGCGTCGCATGCGCGAACACATCGCCGGGCAGGACCGGCAGTCCGGCGTCCACCGGTGGCCGCGACAGCAGCTCCCGAACCGCGAAACCGGTCATCAGCAAGCCCGTCGCCAAGCTGGCCCTGAGGAAGCGGGACACATCGGATCGCAGCGCGAAGCGCCACCAGGCGTCGCCATCGATCGCCGCGTGGCGATAGACAAATAGCCCCGCGATGATCGAACCCGCCACCGATACCGCCGCCGCGACGAGCCACGCCCGATTATGCGCGGAAAAAGCAGCAGTCGTCCGGCGGTAGAAGGCAACGCGGCACGTCCGCAGCAGGGCCGAAGCGCCCAGAAGCAAGGCAGCTTCCTCAAAATCGAGGCCCTTGCCCAGCGAGCAGGTCGCTCCAAGCAGAAGCAGCGCCTGCGCCGCGACGAACCCCGCCCGGCTGCGCTTGAGCAGCGCCGGTGCGACCAGAAGCAAGGCCGTGCCGCAGAGGCTGGCGGCCAGATGGCTCGCCTCGATCAGGGCGAGCGGAAGCACCCCGGACAAGGCCGCCAGCCGGTAATGCTCGCCAGGCAGCGTTCCGGAAGCCAGCAGCAGCAGGCCGCAGGCGAACGATACACCTGCCATGCCAAGCGGACCCAGCTCCATCGCCGCGCCCTGCCCCAGCCGGCGCAGCGGCCGTCCCAGCGGGGCCGCTTCGATCGCCGCATTGAGGACCAGCGAGGCTGCCAGCGGCAGCAGGTAGTAGATTGCGCGGTATGCAACCAGGCCCGCGGCGACGTGCGGATCGTGTGTGCCGAGGGCGACCAGGACGGTACCCTCGAAAACGCCGATGCCGCCGGGAACGTGCGTCACCAGACCGAGCACGACCGCGACGGCATAAGCCACGAACAGCTGGGGAAATTCGTGCAAGGGCACGGCCGGAAGCAGCACCAGCAGCGCGGCAGCGGCCAGCAGCAGGTCGAGGGCGGCAACGCTCAGCAGTCCGGCCACGAGCTCAGCGCCGGGTCGCGGGATGAACCGCTCCATCCGCCGCCCCAGACCGAAATCCAGCCCGGGCGCGAGCAGCAGGGCGGCGATCCCGGCCAGCAGGATGAGCCCCGCCAGCCGGATCGCCAGCGGGGAGAAAAGCGGCGCCATCGCCGCGATCTCGCCCGGCTCTGCGACGAGCGAGACGCCCGTCACCGCGACAATCCCGCCCCAGAAGGCGCATCCCGCAATCACGACGATTCGCGCCACCGTGGCGGGGTTCAGTCCTGCTGCACCATATATCCGCAGCCGCGCGGAGCCGCCGGTGATCGGCGCGAACCCCAGGTTGTGCGACAGGGTGTAGCTGGTGAACGCGGCCCGCGCCGCCGTGCGCCAACCGACCTTCTCGCCAAGGCTGCGCAAGGCAAGGCTGTCGTATAATGTCAGAAGCAGGTGGCTCGCCGCTGTCAGTCCGATTGCCGCGGCGATCCGCCATGGCGAGATCAGGCCGATCGCCGCCCCGATCGCCGCAGGATTGATGTGACCGGCCAAGTGTCTGAGTGCAAATCCGATGACACCCACGACCGCAAGCGCGGCGGCAACGGTCGCGACACCGCGCAGCGAGGGCGCCGGACGACTGAGGGTCGCCACTTGCGCTAGTCCCTCTGCCAGATCTGCGACTTGCAGAGGTACTGGCCGACCAGACAGCCCGCCACCTTGACGTGGTTCGCGTCGGTCATGTCAATGTGCGATGCGAACGTGCGGCCAAGGTCGGGGACGAGCACGCGGCCTTGCCAGCGCCCCTGCCCCACCGCGCGATAGCCGGAAAGCAGTTGCAGGCCGACGAGGCTCGGATATCCGCCATCGCGCGCGTCGGCTGCCGCTTCAGGCGTGGCCCGAACCACGGTGCCGCACAGCCTGTCGCCACACTGGGCGATGCGAACGACAACCGAGTGATGCGGGTTGACCCAGTTCCCGGTCAGGTTCGGGCCTGCCTGCGCCGAAACCGGCGGGGTCGTTGCAGCCAGCAGCGCGGCTACGGCGAGAGCAAGGCGAAGCCTCATGGCATGTCTCCCGGTGGATGAAGCGCGCTATGGACCACGGCCCGGTCCAGTTCGTCATGGTGGCCGAGCATCAGATGACCGCCCGGGATCGCGACCCGTGAGGCCCTCGCCATGACCGGAGAACGACAGAGGCTGTCGCTCTCTGCCGAACCGCTGATGCAGGTCACCGGCAAGCCCCGCAGCAGCGGGATCGTGTGCGCGGGATCCGCGTCGCCCGGGCCCCGGTAGAAAATCCCGGTGGGGTTGGCGTGGAAATACACCTCCTGGCCTGGCGCAATCAGGATGACTGAAGCCACGTGGCCGCGCAGCGCCTGTGGGAGGTGTCCGACGGTGACCCCGAGGATGTCCGCACCGAATGAATTGCCGACCAGGACGATCTTCGCCGCGCCGGTCTGGACAAGGGCCTGACGGAGGGCATTCGCGACCGCCCGGTCGGCGAACGCCTGATCTCGCGCCGAGCCGAAGAGGGCCGGCGAACTGACGGACACGACCGGTATCCCGGCCCGGACCAGCGCACCCACTACGCCGTTGCCGACGCCCACGCGCATACCCATGTCTCCCGACCAGTACACCGCGCCGAGCGGTGGAGGCCGGCCGTTCGATGGTTTCTCGTCGAAGCGGGTTGCCGCAGTCTCGAAATAGCCACCGACGGCCAGCACCGCCGCCAGCGCGAGGACGATGATGGCCGCAAAGGCAAGAAGGGACCTGAAGTGCTTCGCGGCCATCGCGGGACAAGATGCCTCGCAACGGATATCCGCGCTGTGGGTGTCAGGTTAATTCCCTGTCATGCGCGCCGAACGGCTGCGCCGGAATCCCGGCCAGTCCTACTTGTTCTGGCCCGGGCATGCGATCGCCGTAGTCGGCTGCTCCAGCCTGACGTCGCGCAGGGTCAACGACGTGCCTTTGCCCGCGCTCAGCCGCACGGGCGTGCCGACAGCGGCGAACGCCCCGGCATTGGCGCTGAAGCAGCGCAGCGGCACAAGCGATGTGACCCGCGTTCCCTTGGGCGCACTGGCGAGCAGCGGCGTCAGGTCAAGCTCCGTGCCCGCCAGAGCTAGCTGGACGGGCGCATTTGTGACGCTGTCGATTCTCCAGTCGAACTGCAGCGCGAACCCTTCGACTGCCTGACGGGAGAGGTCGATCGGCGGGCCGTCGATGGCGATGGCCCCTGCCTCATTCCAGAGGAATTGCCGTGCGTCTTCCTGTGCGGCGAGGTCAACGGAACGGGCCGTCACGCCACTGTCGGTCCCAAGGCGCCATGGCGAATGGGCTTGTCCGTGAAGGAAATACAGACTCTCGCTGGCCGATGCCGCCAGGTCGACCCGCGGATCCTCGTTCACCGGACCCACGGATTTCTTGCTGCGATAGGTCAGGCCGTAGCCCATCGGGAATAACGGAGCCTGGATTGGCGAACGGGCATCTTCCGGCCAGGCAAAGGGAAGCCTGCCGGTGAAGTCTCGTGCAGGCTTTCCGCTGCGGCGCGCAACGAGTACGTCCGCGACGCCCTGTCCCTGGCTACCCGGCAGCCACGCTGCGACGAATGCATCGGACAGGTTCATGGCCTTGCCCACGAACATCGGGCGGCCGGAGAGGAAAACCGAGACGACCGGGATGCCCTGCGCCTTCAGCCGCTCGATCAGCTGCTCCTCACCCGACTGCGCCCGGAAAGCGAGATCGGGCGCATCACCCTGGAATTCGGCATAGGGGCGTTCGCCGAAGACAACGATCGCAACGTCCGGCTTCGCGGCGAAAGTACCGTCGGCGGCAATGGTAGCCCTGCCGCCTCCGGCCGATACCGCGTCGGAGATTGCCCGGCCGATCGTCCGGCCTTTGGGAAAATCGGCCGTGGTCGTGTCGGTGCCCTGCCAGGTGATCGTCCACCCGCCGGCCTGCATCGCCATATTGTCCGCGCCGGGCCCGGCGACGAGCACATTGGCGCCGGGGCGGATTGGCAGGACCGAGCCGTTGTTCTTGAGCAGGACTAGCGACTTTGCTGCCGCTTCCCGCGCCAGCGCGAGATGCATGTCGGAACCCACCGCAGGGGGATTGGCACGCTCGGTAGGTACCGTATCCATCAGCCCGAGCTTGATCTTGACCCGAAGGATCCGCCGCACGGCATCGTCGATACGGCTCATCGGGATCGTCCCGTCGCGGGCTTCGCGCAGGGTGGATTCGTAAAGGCCCCTCCAGCTGTCAGGAGCCATCGCCAGGTCGAGCCCCGCGTTGAACGCAGCGGCACAGTCGGTGGATGTGCACCCCGGAACCTGGCCATGCCCGTTCCAGTCGCCGACGACCAGCCCGCGGAAACCCATCCGGCCCTTGAGCACGTCGGTCAGCAGGGCCTTGTTGCCGTGGTTCTTGACGCCGTTCCAGCTCGAAAAGCTGGCCATCACCGTCAGGGCACCGGCGTTGATCGCCGCCGGATAGCCGTGGGCGTGCACCGCAGCAAGTTCGCCTTCGGGAATGCGGGCATCGCCCTGGTCCTTGCCGCCCGCGGTACCGCCGTCCGCCACGAAATGCTTTGCCGTGGCAGCGACCCGGTCCTTGCCGAGTGGACGCCCGCTGCGCATTTTGCCCTGCAGTCCTTCGGTCATCGCCCTGGCATAGCGGGCGACCAGCGCCGGATCGGCGGAGTAGCCTTCATAGCTGCGGCCCCAACGCAGGTCCTGCGGGACGGCGAGCGTCGGCGCGAAAGTCCACTCGATCCCGCTGCCCGCCACTTCGCTCGCTGTCGCTGCGCCGATGCGCTGGATCAGCGCCGGGTCGTGCGCCGCGCCGAGGCCGATATTGTGGGGGAAAATGGTAGCGCCCGGCAGGTTGGAATGGCCATGGACCGCATCGACGCCGAACAGGATAGGGACGCCCGCACCGCTCTTGCGTGACGCCTCGCGGAATTCGCCAACCAGTTTCGCCCAGGTCGCCGCGTCTGCGCGCTCGTTCCCATAAGGACCCGAATTGCCGCCAGCGAGGATTGAGCCAAGAGGATATCGTTCCAGATCAGCAGGGGTGATCGAGCTGATATCGGCCTGGATCATCTGGCCGACTTTCTGCTCCAGGGTCATGCGCGACATGATCGCGTCGATCTGCGCCTCGGCCGCCTTGCTGCTGATCGTGGGCGGGCTCTTTGCCGCCGGCCAAAGCGTGACGTGAACCGGCGTTTCAGCGGAGGTAACGGACTGTGCCAAAACAGCCGCAGGGCACCCGGCGGCCAGAAGCAAACCCACGACGGCAAGGCGCTGCCGAACAGTAATCGAACCCACTCTCAAACCCTCTCTCACGCTCGTTGTGAACGTTCTCACGAGATGTTTGCACCACTGGGGCGCGAAGATCAAGCGTGCTCTTAGGGACGGTTCGGCAGTCTTATCAGGGACAAGGCCGCGACGATCGCCAGCAATGCCATGGCTATGAACATCGCGGAAAATCCAAAGCGCGGAACAAGGGTCACCGCAAACCATGGCATCACGAGCGACGGCACGGTGTTGGTGAGGTTAAACAGCCCAAGATCTCGTCCTCGCCGATCCGAACGCGGCAGGACCCGCAGCGTCTGCGCCGAATGCAGCGCCAGGAACACGGCACTCGCAAGCCCGAACAAGGCATAAGCAGCAATGGCCTCGGCCAGCGTCCTGGCCACCGCCATCCCGGCCAGTCCGACCGACGAGGCCAAAGCAGAACCGATGAGCGGCGCCAGCGGACGGTCGCGCCGGTCGGCCCATTGTCCGACGATCAGCGCAAGCGGCACGGACGCTACAAGGACCGCCGTAAACACGCGGGCGACCCGGCTGTCGCTCATGGCCGGATCGACCGACCGGAACCACAGGTAGAGATACGAAAACAGCGCCGCCTCGGCGACCTGCACCGCGAGCCGCGCGAACCACATTCTCCGGGCCAGAAGCACTCTTGCCGCCGAGGTCGGTCGGGCGCGGCCGTCCGCCGCTGGATCAGCCACCCCTTCCGGAAGCCGGTCGAAAAGGAGAAAAGGCACGACGCAGAGGCTCACGAGCAGCGCGACGAGAATCAGGCGGAAGTCTTGTCCCGACAGGCCCGGCCAGGTCACGAGCGTCGTCGACACCGCTCCCAGTGCCGGTGCAAACGCCAGAAGCCCGCCTAGCAAGCCCTTCTGGCTGTCCGGGACGATATCGCCGGCGCGGGCCGCGAGCGGCGCGAGCATGAGGTTCAGCGCGAGTTGCCACAGGCCGATGACCGCGATCAGGGCAGGCAGGCTGCGCGCTTGCCCTGTCAGGACCAGCAGGACCGACGACAGGCCAAGGCCCAGCGCGGTCCACATTCGTCGCCGCCGCGTGATGTCGCTCAGGTAGCCTGCGGCAATATTCCCGAAGCTCGAGGCGATCGCTCCGAAGAACGCGATGTAGGCGAGCCATGAGACGGATGCATCCGGTCCGGCCAGGGCCTCGACCTTGACCGGCAGCAGGATCGAAAGAAACGGAACATAGGCGATCGATCCGCCGCTCCACGCCAGCGCATAGAGCAACAGAAGAGCCGGCGAGAGGCGTTCGCGACGCCCCTCCGCGTCAGTCATTGCGGGATGGGACAGGAGCCACCGACGCTCTCTCGACCAGAGGTGCTGCGATGACAGTAAGAGTTGCAGGAGCTGGTTCGCCCTTCTGCGCTGCGATGATCAGTTCGACCGCCGCCGACGCGGTGGCCGCGATCGGCTGGTCGATCGCAGTCAGCGGCGGCTGGGTGAAGCGCACGATCGGGGTGTTGTCGAAGCTGACGATCGAAATATCGTCGGGCACTCCAAGCCCTTCGGACCGTGCGACCTCGAGCGTCGCCAACGCCATCTGGTCGTTGCTGGCGATGATCGCCGTCGGCCGGGGCGTTGCGGAAAGTAGTCGCCGCGCCGCGGCTTCGCCCGACGCATAGCTGAAATCGCCATGTTCGAGCAGACCATCGCAGCTCTGGCCCGCCGCTGCCATCGCCTCGCGCCAGCCATCGATGCGCCAGCCGCTGAGCTCGTAGTCCGGCGAGCCGGCGATGAAACCGATGCGGACATGCCCATGGTCGAGCAGGTGGCGCGTTGCGGTTATCGCCGAGCCCTTGTCGTCCATCGAAATGGGGATGCCCGAGCCGTTCTGCTGCGATCCGATCCGCACGAACGGAATATTCTGCCCGGCGAGAAACGCGACGATTTGCGGGTTGTCGGAATGCGGCGGGGTCAGGATGATGCCGTCCGGCTGCAACGCGGCGATCGCCGCCGACAGTTCGCGCTCCACATGGTCGCTGTGGGTGTCGACCAGTTCGACGATCATCCGGTAGCCATGTTCGGCACACTTGAGCATGCCGCCGAGCAGCATCTGGTCGACCCAGTCGGTCCCCTGCCGCGCGCGCCAGTCGGCAATGGTGCGGTCACGGTCGTTGACCGCAAGGATCAGGTACGAGCGCGAGCCGCTCATCCGCTGGGCCGCGATTGACGGAACGTAGCCGAGCTTGTCGATCGACGCCTGCACCCGCTTCTTCATTTCGGGGCTGACGCTGGACTCGTTGTTGATGACGCGGCTGACCGTCTGCAGCGAGACGCCCGCGTCCGCCGCAACGTGCTTGATGGTGACTGCCTGCCGCCGTCTCGCCATGAATCACTCGCCCCCCTCGGCGAGCGGGGTAGCGGTCGCGGCGGGCTTTTGCCAGATGCGAACCCAGTCGATCTCGAAACGTTTGGGGTATCCGTCGTCGCGCACCCCGCCGATCCCGCGCCCTTCGGCGAGCCGTCCGCCGATGGCGAGGTTGAGGATCAGGTGGAACTCCTTGTCGAACGGGGCACCGGGAGCTTTCGAGCCAGATGTCCACCACTCGTCCGCGGTGCGCGTGGCATAGGTCCGCCCGTCGAGCTGCCAGGTGATCTTCCCCGGCTCCCATTCGATGCCGAAGGTGTGGAACCCGTCGAGCACATCAGGTGCGTGAATCTCCTCGCCCTTGTGAGCGTTTTTGGGCCACCTGTCGCCGAAGTGAACCGTGCCCAGGACGGTGTCCTCCCGTCCCGTCGGACAGGTGGCGCACGGTACGCCAAGGTTCGTTACCTCGAGGATGTCGATCTCCCCCGATGCCGCCCAGGCGCCATAGTCCTCGTCTTCCGGGAGCATCCAGATCGCGGGCCAGGTCCCCTGCCCCTGCGGCAGCCGCGCGCGGACCTCGACCTTGCCATAGCGCCACGATGCCTTGCCCTTCGTGGTCAACCGGGCCGATGAAAAGTCCCGGGTGACCTTTGCCTCGGGCGTTGCGGAACCTCGCCTCAAGTGCTGCGGCAAAGCGTAGCCCTCGGTCCGCTCGTGCCGGGCCGTGATGACCAGCAGGCCACTCTCGACCGAAGCGTTGCGGGCGCTTTTTGTGTAGCACTGGCGCTCGTCGTTGCCGCCACCCCAGCAATCGACGTCGAAGCCCCAGCGTGAGCGGTCGAGCTTGTCGCCCTCGAACTCGTCGGCCCAGACAAGCGACCAGCCCGCATCGGCGGGCGCATCGCTTACCGGGGTCGCCGCGGCTAGGAACGCGATCAGGGCGTGGCTCACGCCGCTTGCTCCTCCGCGGTTCCGCAGTAGCGGGTGACGTACTCGCCGTGAGCGGGCAAGCCGGCAACGGTCTTGGACACGGACTCGGCGATGCCGCTCATCAGCCGCTCAAGTTCGTCGGCGCGCAGCCGCCCGGCGACGGGGTGCCAGCTTTGCGGCATGATCCCCTGCCCCATCATCACCTGGACCCAGCTGTTCTCGACAAACAATTCCTCGTTCTTGCGGAACACCCGGCCGGTTTCGCGGAACAGTTCGATCTTCTGGGCCAGGCTTTCGGGCAGCGGGAGCGCGGCGCAGTGCCGCCAGAATGGGGAATCGCGGCGCTGGGTGACCTTGTAGTGGAGGATCAGGAAGTCGCGGATCTGCTCCATGTCGGTGAACTGCTGGTCGTTGAACTCGGCGACGTCGCGCTCGCTGACCTGGTCAGCCGGAAGCATGCGAACGATCCGAAGCACGGCGCGCTGGATGAGGTGGATGCTGGTCGATTCCAGCGGCTCCATGAACCCGCCCGAAAGGCCCACGGCTACGCAGTTGCGATGCCACTGCTTGCGGCGGACACCGGTGACATATCGGATGAAGTTCGGCTCGACGAGGCGGTCGCCCTCGATCGTCGTGAACAGCCGGTCGAGCGCAGCGTCGCGGTCGAGATAGCGGCTGCAATAGACGATGCCGTTGCCCTGCCGGTGCTGGAGCGGGATGCGCCACTGCCAGCCCGCGTCATGAGCGATGGCGCGGGTATAGGGCACCGGCGCTCGGACGCTGGCGGTCTGCACGGCGATGGCGGAATCGCAGGGGAGCCAATGCGTCCAGTCGTCGAACCCGGCGTGAAGCGCGCCCTCGATCAGCAGGGCGCGAAAACCCGTGCAGTCGATGAACAGGTCGCCTTCGATCCGACGATCGCCATCAAGCCGCAGCGCGGCGATATCGCCGCTCTGGCCATCCAGTTCGACCTCGACGATCTTCCCCTCGATCCGCTGCGTACCTTCCGCCTCGGCCCGCTTGCGCAGGAACGCGGCGTAGAGCGAGGAATCGAGCTGGTAGGCATAGTTCATCCGATTGTCGGGAAGGTGCGCGAACTTGCCGTCGAGCGCGGCCTTCAATTCGAGGCAGTACGCGTCGTAGTCGTCGGCAAGCCCCATCTCGCGGGCGCGCATCCAGAAGTGCTGGAAACCGGCGGTCCAGTGATCCTTGCCGGTCGTGCCGAACGAATGGAAATACTGCTCGCCTTGGTCCTTCCAGTTGTCGAACAGGATGCCCAGCTTGAAGGTCGCCTGGGTCGCCCGCATGAACTCGGCCTCGTCGATGCCGAGCAGACGATTGAACAGGACGATCGGCGGGATCGTGCTTTCACCGACTCCGATGGTCCCGATGGCGTCGCTTTCGACCAGCGTCAGGTCGATGACGTCGCCGAGCGTGATCGCCATGGCCGCGGCGGTCATCCAACCGGCGGTGCCGCCACCGGCGACCACGACGCGGAGCTTGCCGGGCGCGCTCATCGCGACAGGCCCCTCAGCAGGCGGGCGCGGAGTTGCCCGGCGGTTTCGGCGGTCAGGGGCGCAAGAATGCCGCGGCCCTCGGGGGGAAGATGGTCGGTCACGTCGGCTCCATTCGTGAAGACGTAATGGTCGAACAGCGCCCGCCACTGCGCCTTGTCGGCATCTGGCAGGTCGCGCAGGGCGAGGATCGCGTGAAAAAGGGCTTCCTCGGGCTTGCCGAGGTGAGCCGGGGCATCGCGCCACCAATAATTGACGAGCACGTTGAACGGCTCCAGCCCCTCGACGTGATGCCACCACAGCGACGGCACGAAGAGCGCGTCACCAGGTTCGAGCTCCGCAACCAGCGCATGGTCGAGCGCCTCGCGGAAGCGAGGGTGCTTGTCGTAATCCGGCGCGCGGAAGTCGACCATCGAGACGGGGCGGCCCGCGGGTGTGTTATCGAGTGGCCCGGGGTAGAGATTGGCGAACTGCTCGGGCGGAAACAGGGTGAACCGCCGCCGCCCCACTGCGCAGACTGCAAGATTGTCGGGAACGTCGTTATGCGCGGCGATGCGGGTGCGGGTACCTATCCAGATGCTGGCGAGCGGCTGGCGCTCCCCCAGCGGCAGGAAATTGGCATCGCCCAGTCCGTCGAAATAGTCTGCAA
Source organism: Novosphingobium sp. FW305-C-111 (assembly GCF_058783565.1). Lineage (NCBI taxonomy): Bacteria > Pseudomonadati > Pseudomonadota > Alphaproteobacteria > Sphingomonadales > Sphingomonadaceae > Novosphingobium > Novosphingobium sp. FW305-C-111. Next base: position 145,771 of record NZ_JBYSYP010000008.1, on the reverse strand, counting down.
TGTCGATCGATGAGAGATAGATGGCGGGTGCAGCGAGATTGTCGCCATTGGCCGCCATTCCGTCGAGGAGTGCCGGCAAGGGACCCTGCGCCATGGTGAAGTTCATCGCCATGGCCTCGTCGTAGAACAGCCGGTCGCCGCCGCCCGGTCGGCCTATGTTCGCCGGGAAGCTGCGGTTGCGGGCATGGCGGACGAGGTACTCGCGCGCGCTTCCCGGGCTTTCCAGGCCGGCGCGGACCAGCGGCCAGTCCCCCGCCAGCCCTCGCGCCACGAAGGGCTCACGCGCCCCGGCCAGTCGCGCATCCAGCTCTGCCGCGGAAATGTGCTCTTCCGCCACGCGCGGGAGGCGTTCGAGGACAGTCGGCTCAACCACGGTTGCGCAAATTCTTGCGCCGGACCAGCTTGGCAAGATTGCCGAGCGAGGCCACCGCCATGTACAGTGGCTCGAGGTGCCCAGCCACATGGAGCTCCGCCACCGCGCCCGGCTCCAGCCCGCGCAGCTTCTCTTCGGAGACGAGGTGATAACCGACGAGACGCTGGGTCGTGCCGTTGTCGAGCGTCACGTCCATCGAGAACGGCTCGAGCAGCTCGTAACGGTCGAGCGCCGCGAAAAAGCCGGCGCTGGCCCGGTGACCTTCGTCGAGCGCGCCCAGCATTGCAGCGACCTGCTCGGTCAGCGGCGTGGGCTGGCCTGCATCGTCGAACACGCGGACGCCCTCTCCCGTTGCCGAAATGCGCGGACTTTCCATGTCGACATGGACCTGCGAGGCACCGGCGCCGCTCCCCGGGCGGCCGACGAGGAACGGCTGGACCGACATCGCCAGCGGCTTTGCCAGGGCGTCCCACTGGTTGCCCTCGAGAAAGAGGTTCTCGCCTTTCTCGAACCCGAAGAGCGCCAAGGCGCTGAAGCTGCGCGACGCCGGATCGAACCGGAACAGGATCGGGTATTCCGAGGCAAGACGGCGGAACTCGGCAGGGACGACCATGCTTGCCATCACCGCATCGCCCAGCGGCGCACCGGCTTCGGTGAGGACACGCAGCTGGCCGTGGTCAGCAGGATTGAGGATCTGATGCCTTGTCATGCGCGGGCCGGTTGCCTCGAAGGTTGCGCCGCCGTCGCAGCAGCGGACAGGTAGGAGCGATTGGAAGGGAGCGCCGCGAGAACGGTACGGGTGCGCTCACGGACTTCGGCCAGACGCGCCAGCGCCGTCGGCCCCGGCTCCGGAAGGCGCGACGGCGCGGCGAACCCCATGCCATAGAGCACATACTGCTGGCTCGCTGCGGAGAACACCTCATCGATCTGGGGAAAGTCTGCCTGCGACGGCGGCTGGTGGCGCCACAGTGCCAGGTTCTCGGCCAGCCGCGGCGGGATCGTCGCCGGATCTCGGTGGGCTTCCCAATAGGGCTCCTGCCGGTCGCTCAACACGTAGTGCAGCTTGAGGAACTCGACGATCCGCTCCCAGCGGTAGCGGAACAGCGCATCGAAGCGGCGCGCGAGGATCGACATGACTTCGCGGTCGGCGGGGAACTGGTCTGCCAGCGCACGAAGCGACAACTCGACCATGACGATGGCCGACGCCTCGAGCGGTTCGATGAACCCGGCCGACTGGCCGATCGCGAGGCAGTTCCCCCGCCAGAAGCGCTCGCGGTATCCTGTGCGAAAAGTCAGACGTCGGGGCTGGAGCGACGCGGTATCGAGCCCCCGAGCCGCGACATAGGTGCGCAAGGTCTCCTCAGCCTCGTCGTCACCAAGGAAGCGCGAGCTGTAGACGCAGCCGATCCCGCGCCGGGTCGGCAGGGCAATATCCCACAGCCACCCTGCGCCATGTGCCGTGCCGACGGTCTGCGAAGCTATCGCGCTGTCGGGCTTAACCGGCACCTGCACCGCCAGCGCGCGGTCGTTGAAAGAAACATCCGAACGGTCGATCCAGCCGGTGGCGAGATGCTTGTCTATCAGCAGGCCGGCGGAGCCGCTGCAGTCCAGGAACAGGTCGCCGGGCATCTCGGTTCCGTCGCGCAGAACGATGGAGGCGATTTCGTCACCGCCGTCGCCGCGAACCTCGGTCACGTGCCCGCGCACGTGGCGCACGCCAAGCCGTGCGGTTGCATGGCGGGTAAGCAGCGCCGCGAATTTGCTGGCGTCGAGATGGTAGCCATAGTTCAGGGCTGCGGCATAATCCGGCATGGCCCGCTGGCGCGGGGCCAGGTTCTCTCTGCACGCCGCCGCCTGCGGCGTCATCGCATCAGCGAATGAAGCACCGCCCGATGTTCCGCGCCACCCTACCAGCAGTTCCGCCATGTCCCCCGGCGGCGGCGGGGTGAACGGGTGCAGGTAGCTCGAACCGGTCGCCGCCTGCCAGCCATCGAAGCGTGAGCCCTGCTTGAACGACGCATCGCACTCGCGAAGGAACTCGGATTCGGAAATCCCGATTACCTCCAGCGTGGCCCGCATGGTCGGCCAGGTCCCCTCGCCCACGCCGATGGTCGGAACGTCGGGGGATTCGACGGGCGTGATCGACAGCCGCGGGTGGCGGGCTGCCAGATAGGCGGCCGAAAGCCATCCCGCAGTCCCCCCGCCGACGATGACGACGCTGTCGATCGAACCGGTCATTCTTCTTGCCTTCTCCCGCCCCCACGATGGGGAAGAAGGGCCACACCGGCAAGCGGCATGGCCCTTCCTTTTTGCTTACCCGAAAGGCTGGGCCTTCCCTTGATCAGAACGAGTAGCGCAGGCCCGCTGCGTAGCGCGCATAACCGGGAGCGGCGAAGAACACCGTCTGGTCGTTGCGCTGGTGGCCCTTGCGGTCGGCCTTGGTCACGTTGATCCCTTCGACGAAGGCGGTGAAGCCCTTGCGGAACTCCCAGCTCGCGCTGACGTCAAACTGGCCATAGGGATTCACGTAGTACGGATCGAACCCGTACCCGGCGAGGAACCCGTCGCGCCAGTTGTAGGCCACGCGCGCCTGGATCCCGTTCTTGTCGTAGAACAGCACCGCGTTCGCGCTGTCGCTGACGCCGGTGACCGCGAACTGGGTGGCGGTGTAGCGCAGGGTGTTGTCGAACTCGGTGTCGCTGCGGACGATCGTGTAGTTCAGGATCGCCCCGAAGCCGCTGTCCCAGAAGCTGTGCTGGATCGCGAACTCGAACCCGTGGAGCTTGGCGACCTGGTCGCTGTTGCCCGGCTGGGTGATCGTGAACACCACATCCGGATCGGCGGCCTGGCCGATGATTCCGGTCGGCGTGCGCACCCCGTTCACCGTCTCGAAGCGGACGACGTTCGGGTTGTTGACCGCAAGGTAAGCGAGGATGTCGCGGAAGCTGTTGTTGCCCGCGGCGCGCGCTGCGGCGACCGCGCTGCCCTGCGCCGGGTTGGGCAGGTCGAACAGCGGTCCCTGCGTCGTGACGTTGGCGATGAAGTTGCTGACACTCTTGTGGAAGAAGCCCACCGAAATGTAGCTGTCCTTGCCGTAGTACCACTCCGCCGACAGGTCGATGTTCTTCGACTTGTAGGGGATCAGGCCCGGGTTTCCGCTGCTCGCGGTGCTGCCACCGTTCGGCCGCAGCGGCTGGTTGACGGTGATGCCGCCCTGCATGCTGGTGTAGTCCGGACGGGTGATCGTGTGGCTGTACGAAGCGCGCAGCTTGACGTCCTGCATCGGCGAAATGTCGAAGTCGATCGCCGGAAGCCAGTTGTCGTACTCGCCCTTCAGCGTCGTGAAGTCAGAGCCGCCGGCAAAGCGCAGGCTGATCTCGTTGTCCGACACCCAGACCGTTCCGGTGGGCACCGGAACCAGCGCCGACGAGGTGATCTTGGTCTTCTCGTAGCGAAGGCCGAGACGCAGGTTGGCCGTCGTCTCACCCAGGTCGAACGAATGCGCCGACTGGATGTACGGCGAGATCGTGCGCTCGCGGATGCGGCGGTCGGTGCCGAAATTGGCAAGGCAGGTGCCCTGCACCGCGGCGCTGTTGCAGATCCCCAGCCGCGACTGCAGCAGGTTGATCAGCTCGGGCGTGTTGACCTGGAAATAGTTCGGGATGATCGAAGGATCATTGGCCCCTTCCATGCCGGCAAGGTCGGTCGACAGCGGGACGATGTTGTAAAGGCTGTCCGGCGTATCGGCGGCAGAAAGCGTACCGCCCCAGGTGTCGTTCTGGATCACGCCGAACGCCGAGCGGACCTTGTTCTCGGTATAGCTGACTCCGAAGTCGAGGCTGTCGATGAACGAGGCGTCGAAATCATAGCCGCCGCGCAGCGCGATCTCGTTGATCTCGTCCTTCATGTAGGCGTTGCGGAAGGCGTTGCCGGCCGGGCGGATGTTGCCCGCGGCGATCGACGCGCCCGGATACATCTCGACCGAGATCACCGGCATGTCGTGGGTGTAATCGACCCGCTGGCTCTTCACGCCATAGATTGCGCTGCCGACCGCGATGTTGCTGCCATAGGGCGAGGTTGGCTTGCTCTCGGCGGTCGAGTGGTGGCCGTCGAGCTCGAGGTGCAGTCCGCCGGGGCCGTCCCACTTGAGGTTACCGCCGAGCGAGTGGTTGATCGAGCGGTTGGCCGCGACGGCGCCGGTGATGGCGAGGTCCTTGCCTTCATTCGCACCAAACGTTTCGGCATAGAAGTTCGGGCCGGCAGCCGGGCCGTCGGTCCAGCTGCTCGAGGTATTGTTGTGGTTGAACCACACGCCGATGCTGTTGGTGCGGGCGTCGATGGTGTTCTGCGAGAAGGTGTAATCGAACACCGCCGAAAGGCTGTCGCTCGGCTTGAACTGGAGCACGAGCTGGCCGTTGATCCGCTCGCGGTCGATGTCGGTGAAGTCGTACCCGGCGTTTTGCGTCACCTGATAGGTGTCGGTCGCGTCGGGACGGTTGGTGATCTGGGCAAAGCGCGGGTCGCCCGGGAAAGCGAGCGAGCCCCAGTTGTTCTCGTTGCCGAGATAACCTTCGCGCCAGCCCGCGTTGAACTGGGCCAGGCTAGCCTTGCGGCGCTGGTAGGACCCGGCAAGCAGGATGCCGATGGTATCGTCGGCAAAGGTCTGGCTGACGATGCCCGACACTTCCGGGGTGATCTTGGTGTCTTCGAAGGTGTGGTCGAGCACGCCCTTAACGGCGATGCTGCCCTGGAACCCCGGACGGTCGAGCGGGCGCGGGGTCTTGATGTTGATGACCGAGCCGATCCCGCCGGTCGGCAGCGAGGCACGACCCGACTTGTAGACTTCGACGCCGGCGACGCCTTCGGCCGCGAGGTTTGCGAAGTCGAAGCTGCGCGAGGCCGGCGCTTCACAGCAGCTGCCAAGGCCCGATGCCGGCATCTGGCGGCCGTTGAGCAGAACGAGGTTGAAATCGGGGCCGAAACCGCGAACGGTGACCTTGGACCCTTCACCGCTGTTGCGGTCGATCGACACGCCGGTAATGCGCTGGAGCGACTCCGCGAGGTTGGTGTCCGGGAACTTGCCGATATCCTCGGCGGAGATCGCATCGACGACGCCCTGTGCACTGCGCTTGACGTTCATCGAGGCGGCAAGGCTGGCACGGATGCCGGTGACGACGATGGCCTGGCCCTCATCGGCGGACGCTTCCGCATCGGCTGCGGCATCCTGCGCGAACACGGGCTGTGCGCAGAGTCCCATCGCGACCACGGACGCTCCCATCAGAAAGCGTCCGGCAGCCGTCTTGCGCATTGAGCTCATCAGTATCCTCCCCTTGACCACACGAGTCGGCCCGCGGTTCCGGGCCTGTGTGAACGTTCACTAAATGATAACGTTCACTTGGTCAAGTCTTGCTCCTTAACCCGGCGCTTTGGAAATGCCCCCGCACCGCTTGTTTCCTCGACCATTCGGCTAGAAACTCCCCGCAAACAAACGCTTTCGCTCGCGGAGACGCGATTGCGCTGCCCCACCTCGTCGCAGACGGGAAATGGCGAGGAGCGCGGGATCCTCCGGGTATCAAGCTCCGCTCGTCACCGCGCCTCGACGCCAATCGCGTCCAGCGACCATCCGCCGCCAAGCGCCTGGTACAAGCTGATCCGCGCGTTCAGGGCGTCAGAGCGAGCCTGGATCAGCGCCAGTTCCGCCGCGAGCAGTCCTCGCTGCGTATCGAGCTGCTCCAGCAATGGTGAGTAACCCTCGCGGTAGCGGTTGTTGGCCAGCCGGTACGCCTCGGCCAGTGCGTCCCGCTGGGCGGTCTGGACCTGCACCTGCCGGTCGAGACCGTCCACCGCCGCGAGCGCGTCGTTGACCTCACGGAAGGCCGTCAGCGCAACCTTGCGATAGTTGAAGGCGGCGGCATCGCGCTGGGCCGCGGCGGCCTCCGCCCCCGCCCTCAGGCGCCCGCCCTCGAACAGCGGAGCAAGAATGCTGCCGCCCACAGAAAAAAGTGCGACCGGATCGCCGAGCAGGGTGGAAAACGCCGCGCCGGCCGACGCAGAGAGGCGCAGCGAGGGCAGGAACCGCTTGCGCGCCGCCGCGAGGTTGCTGTCGGTCGCGGCGAGCTGGAACTCCGCCTGCGCCAGGTCGGGCCGCCGGCGCAGCAACTCGGACGGCAGAGCCTCGGGAAGCGGTGGCTTGGTCAGCGCAGCGAGGCCTTCTGCCCGCTCGACGGGACCGGGCACGCGCCCTGCCAGTACGCTCAGGGCGTTTTCCTGCCGGGCACGCGCCTGCTCGATCGCAGGCACCAGAAGCAGCGCCGCCTGGTAGTCGACTTCGGCCTGCTGCAGCTCGAGCTTGGGCGAGTAGCCGATGCGGACACGCCGCGCGATCAGGTCGCGCGAACCCTTGCGGACCTCGGCAGTGCGCTTGGCCAGTGCGAGCCGGTCGTCGAGCGCAAGCAGCGTGACATAGGCGTTCGCCGTCGCCGATGCCACGGACAGCCGCGCCGAGTCCCGCGCCGCCTGGCTCGCCAGCCAGCTGGACCGCGCCGCGCTTTCCTGGTCGGAAAGCCGGCCGAACAGGTCGATCTCCCACGCCGCCTGCAACTGCGGCTGCGCCGCCAACTGCTCGACGGGCTTGCCGAACGCATTGATCGTGCGCGACTCCGTCGCGCCGACGGCAGCATCCAGCGTGGGCAGGAGCGCCGACCGGGCGAGGCCCTGCTGGGCCTGCGCCTCACGGACCCGGGCTCCAGCGATGCCGATATCGAGATTGCGCGCGAGGGCTTCGTCGATAAGCGCCGACATCTGCGGATCGCCGAAACCGCGCCACCATTCGGCGTCGATTGGTACTCCGGGGCCAAGGTCGACCCGCCAATCCGGCGGAGGCACGACTGCGGGAACCTGCGCGGTCTCAATCGCCGGACCGGCGCAGCCCGCGAGCAGCGCAAAGGCGCCTGTGAGGAGGAGGAGCCGCCTCATGAGCCGGTGTCCACGCGCGCCTCGACCGACATGCCGGGTCGCAGCCTTCTCGCAGCAGGCTGGCCAGGGTCGACCTTGATGCGCACCGCGATGCGCTGCGCCACCTTGACGAAGTTGCCGGTCGCGTTGTCAGCCTTGAGCACCGCGAACTCCGAGCCTGCAGCCGGCGCGATATTCTCGACATGGCCGGTCAGTTCCTCGTCGCCCAGCGCATCGACCGTGAACCTTGCGGGCTGACCCTCAGCCATGCGGGCGGTCTGCGCTTCCTTGAAGTTGGCGATCACCCAGATCTCGTCGGGCACGAGGAACAGGAGCTGAGTGCCGGCCGTGACGAAGGCACCCAGCCGCACCCCGACCTCGGAGAGCTGACCATCTTCAGGCGCGCGAATGACGGTGTTGTCGAGGTCGACCTGGGCCGCCTGCAACTGCGCCCTGGCGGCCTCTACGGCTGCCTGCAATCCGCCCCGACCGACGAGCACGCTCCGCACATCCTGCTCGCCTACGCCGCGCGCTGCTTCTGCTTGCGCCAAGCCGGCTTCCGCCGCCTGGAGCGCCGCGCGGGTCTGATCCCGCTCGCGTTCCGAGATCGAGCCATCGCCGACCAAAGCGCTGGCCCGGGCCATATCGGCACGGGCCTTGGCAAGCTGCGCCCGCGCGTTGGCGATGGCCGCGTCCTGCCCGCCCAGCGCGGCCTTGCCGCGGCGCTCGCTCTGCTGTGAGTTGGCCAGCGCCGCCTCTTGCGCGGCGAGGTTGGCGCGGGCCTGCTCGACCCTGGCGCGGTACTGGCGCTGGTCGATCACCGCGATGGGCTGGCCCTTCTTGACCCGGGCAAAATCCTTGACCAGCACCTGCGTGACATAGCCACTGACCTGCGGGCTGATCACCGTCACCTTTCCGCGGACATAGGCGTTGTCCGTCGATTGCGAGAGCCCCCTGAACGGTGGCAGGTGCCAGGCGTAGAGGATCGCGACGATGGCCCCGATCACGGCGAGGATGATGACGGCCAGCCGTGCCTTGTTCGGGCGCGGCGGCTTCCAACCGTCGTCGCTCGAAGTCGCCGGCTGCGCGCTCTCTTCCTCGATTTCCTCGGGAATTGCCGCGGGTGGCGGGACGGTAGCCGTATCGTTCATTCGGATGTCCTTTGGGATGGATTGGCGGCCGCAGCCGCAGCGCCCTGTTGCAGGCGCTGGAGTTGGAGGAGCGGCGATTCCTCGCCGCTGCGACGGATCCGCCAGCGGATCAGGATGGACCAGAGCACCGCGATCATCGCGAGCACACCGATCAGCAGGAACACGTCGTTGAAAGCGAGGATATTGGCCTCGCGGGTCACCTGCTGCGACAGGATCGCTGCGCCTTCGGCACCCCGCAGCACCGGGTCGCCCACCGTCCGCGCAACCAGCCGGCCGCCGGCGGCAATGCGCGCCGCGACCTGCGGATCGGTCATCACGATCGACTGGACGAGCTCAGCCGAGTGCATCTTCTCGCGCACGACCTGGAACGTGCCGAGCAGTGCGCCGCCTGCCAGTCCGCCAAGCGCCTGGCTCATGCTGAACAGGACGATGAAGCTCACGAAATTGCGCGGACCAGCCAGCAGCGTCCGCGCGAGGCCGATGATCATCGCTTGGCTGAGGAACAGGATGCTGGCAAAGCCGATGAGCGCCTGGCTCAGGTACATGTTTGCGGGCCGCGTCAGGTTGGTCGCGCTGGAATCGAGGAACGCGCCGATCGCGATCAGGATCAGCGCGACAGTAATCGGCCGCGCGACGTTGGCCGGGTTCAGCGTCAGCAGCGCGGTGAGCAGCCCCGCAATCGATGCTGCGATCACGACGAGGTTGAGGCCGACCATCTGCTCGTTCGTCATGCCGACCACCGTCAGCAGGCCCACCGAGCCGAACGCCTGCTCCGACAGCAGCACGCGCACCGCCGCGGCTATGGAGATCAGCCGCACCATCTCGCGCGTGCCCAGCCATCGCGTGTTGATCAGGGGGTTGCGGCGGAAATGCTCGAAGATGAATGCGGCAGCCACCATCGCCACCCCGCCGGCGAGCGCGTATCCCATCCACGGCCGCGACGTCCACCACTCGATCCGGCCTAGGCTCAACACCGCGATGAGCAGCGACATGCCGGGAACGAGCAGCGCAATGCTGACCGCGTCGCCTTTCTCGAACACCTTCATCCGCTCGCTCGGCGGCAGCGGCAGTGCGAGGATCCCGGCGAGGCAGGACAGGCCCAGCCCCAGCTCGAACCAGTAGAGCATGTGCCAGTCGCCCGACACGAGCAGGCTCGGCGAAATGACCCGAGCGAGCGGCGTCGCAATCTGCGGGACGGAGATGCCGATCATCAGGCCGGCAAGCCGCTTGGCCGGCGGCATCGCCTGCATCAGGTAAAGCACGGTAAGCGAGGACAGGCCGCTCCCGGCGAGGCCCCCCGCCGCCCGCACTGCAATCGCCGACCAGAACCCGTGGACGAACAGGTGAAAGACGGTCGCGACGACATAGATCGCCAGCATCCAGCGAATGAACGGCTGGAGTCCGAACTGCTGGCGATATTTGACCAGCACCAGATTGGCCATGGTATTCGTCATCAGGTAGGCGGCGGTCAGCCAGCTCGCCTCGTCGGGGCCAAGCCCGAGGGTGCCTTGCGCGAACGGCAGGTTCACCGCGACAAGGGCGTTGCCAAGCCCTCCGGCCAGCCCGATCAGGATGCCAATGGCGAAATACGCGGACCTGCGGCGAGCGGGATGATCGGGGTTGGCCGGCGAACCCGGAAGTGTCGGCCGCTCATGCGGCTTGAACTCGTAGGCCGCAGCCTCCGCCATGCTGTTCCCCGAATATGGCCCCCCGCCAGCCTTCCGACCGGCTCCTGAAGAGGGGTGTTCGGGGTCCACAATCGTCCGGAAACAGCGAGGTTCCCGGGGCAAGCACCATTCAAAACGTGCAAGCTGTCAGTCCCGCAGAGACATGTTCCTGCCGTGACCAAAAATATTCAGCGATCCCAATAACGTGAGCGGTCGGGGGCCTTTTTCGCCGTCCCTCCCGCTTGGGCGCCGCCCAAAAACTAGCGGGCGAACGCCCCGGCAAACTCCTTGCGCAATTCCGCCTTGAGCACCTTTCCCATCGCGTTGCGGGGAAATTCGGCAAGGACGTGGACCGCCTTCGGCTGCTTGAACTTGGCCAGTCGCTCCTTCGCCAACGCGTCGATAGCCGCAGGATCGAACGCCGGATCATCGGCCGTCACCAACGCGACGACCGCCTCGCCGAAATCCGGATGGGGCACGCCGATCACCGCGACGTCGGACACGCCGGGCAAGTCGGCGAAGAGAATCTCGAGTTCCGCCGGATATACGTTGAACCCGCCCGAAATGATCAGGTCTTTGGATCGGCCGGCTATGGTCACCCGACCATCGGGGTCCTTGAAGCCCGTGTCGCCGGTCAGGAAGAAGCCGTCGGCGCCGAAAGCCTCTGCGGTCGCTTCGGGGCGGCGCCAGTAACCGGCGCACAGGTTCGGGCCTTTCATCTCGATTTCACCGACCTCGCCGGATGGCAATTCGCCGCGCCCTTCCCCACCGACGATGCGAAGCGATACGCCGGGCAGCGGATACCCGACCGTGCCGGGGACGCGGCCGGCGGGTTCATAGGGATTGGAGGTGATCATGACCGTCTCGGTCATGCCGTAGCGCTCGAGGATCCTATGGCCGGTGCGATCCTCGAAGGCGGTGAACACCGACGGCAGCAGCGGCGCCGACCCGGAGACGAACAGGCGAATGTTCCTGACCGCGTCCCGGGTGAAGTCGGCCCGGTCAAGCAGGCGCGTGTAGAACGTCGGTACGCCCATGAAGACCGTGACGCCGGGCAGCAGCGACACCACCTTCGCCGCGTCGAACTTGCCGAGCATCTTCACCGTCGCGGCGCTGTAGAGGCCGAGGTGCAGCGCCACGAACAGGCCATGGGCATGGAACAGCGGCAAGCTGTGGAGAATGGTGTCCGCATCGCTGAACCGCCAGGTCTCGAACAAGGCGGCGACATTGGAGGAAAGGTTGCCATGCGTCAGCATCGCACCCTTGGGCCGGCCGGTCGTTCCCGAAGTGAACAGGATCGCGGCGAGGTCGCTTGCCGCCATGTCTTCGACGGCCAGGTCCGGCTCCAGCGACAGCGCAAGATCGGTCAAAGAGCCTGAACCGTCCGGCTCCAAGGTGGCCCGCGCCGGTCCCTCGCCAGCCGGCGGCACGGCAGTCGCGGCGGCGTGGACCAGCAGCACCGGCTCCGCATCCTCAAGTAGCAGTGCGACTTCGGCTGCGGTGTAGGCGGCATTCATCGGCACGAAGATCGCGCCTGACGCGAGGACGGCGAGATAGGTAAACACGAACGCGGGAGAGTTCTCGGTCTTCACCATCACCCTGTCGCCGCGCGTCACGCCGAGCTGCGCGAGCGCCGCCTTGTACTGCCCGACCCTGGCGGGAAGCTCGCCGAAGGTACACACGGGCGCGCCGTTCCATTCCAGCGCGACCTTGTGCTCGCGACCGGTCTGGCGGGCGTAGAAGATCGAAACGAGATTTTCGGACATGTTGACCGCACCCTGATGGAAAATGGAGGGCTGCTGCAAACGCGCCCCGCGCTCGCCGCATAGGCCGCGACAGGCAATCCCGCAAAGGCCTGCCTCTCACAATGTGAAACAAGGGCGAGAGGCCGGCGCGCGTCAACGCCGGCCTCCCCGGGGCGGAGGGAGCCCCGATCAGAAGTGGACGGATGCCGTCACTGAAAATTCCCGGCCTCGGTTGTAGACCCCTTCGAATGCCTGGATCGCATCGACCAGGATGCCCGACATCAGGAACCGCTTGTCGCCGATATTCTTCACCGTCCCGGTGAACCCGTACTTCCCGTCTGCGCTGGTCCACCCAAGGCTCGCGTTGAACAGGCTATAGCCCTTCTGCGCGATCTGTGGCGTATTGAAGGTGTTGTTGAAGAACCTGCTGCGATAGGCCCAGTCCACGTGGGGGCGCAGAGTCGACCCTCCGGGCAGCTCCCACTCGTAAGTCATCGCGGCGGACGCGGTCCACTTCGAGACACGCTCGAACATGTTGTTCTTGGCGATGAAGGTCGTCGCGAAGTCGATCTTGTCATAGCTCGCGTCGGTCAGGCCCAATGCGCCCTCGACCAGCAGGCCGCGCACCGGGCGCAGCTGCGCCTCGGCCTCGAACCCCTTGATCGTCGCGCTGCCCGCATTGCGGAACACCGGCGCGACGCTGGTGAAGACCTGGACCTGGAGGTCCTTGTAGTCAGTATAATAGGCCGAAGCGTTGAGCGTGAGTAGCCGGTCCGGCGACTGATACTTGATGCCGGCCTCATAGGCATCGACCTTCTCCGGGGCGAACGAGGGGATTGCCTTGACCGGATCGGTGATCGGGGTGGTCACTCCGGGAATGATCGGCGGGAACACGCGCTGGCTGAACCCGCCGGACTTGAACCCGCGCGACCATGTTGCATAGGTCATCAGGCTGTCGCTCGCCTGAAACGCGAGGTTTACCATCGGCGTGAACTCGCCGAAGTGAACCTTCGCCTCGACATCCGGCAGCACCCGCGTGCCCGCATCGAAGATTGGCGAGTTGAATGGCACCCCCAGAAAAGCGGCGCGGTTGGCGATGATCACCTGGTCGGGGTGGAAGGCCTTGTTGTCGCGGGTGTAGCGCATGCCGGCCGTCAGTTTGACCTTGTCCCCGATCTTCAGCGTACCCTGGCCGAATGCGGCGAGGCTTTCGTTGCGGAACGATCCACCCGACCGGAACTGGCTGATCACGAACGTCAAGCCGTTCGTGTTCACTCCGCTCTCGCGGAAATAGTAGGCGCCGAGGATCCACTCGAGATTGCCGCCAAAGCTCTTGCCAAGGAGTTGGAACTCCTGGCTGAACTGCTTCTGGTCGATCTTGTCGGTGAACTGCGCGATCGTGACCGGCGAGCCGTCGCCGTCGCGGGCGAAGTCGCCGTCGAGCTTGCGGTAGGCGGTGATCGACTTGAGGTCGATGTCCGGCCCCAGCTCGAAGGTGTTCGTCAGGCTGACGCCCCAGATGTCCGAGTTGGAATAGCTCGGCGCGGTCCCGGCGTTGCGATCTGCCCCGAGCACGTAGCGGTTGTCGTAGCACCCGGCCACGGAGAGGTTCAGCGGCGCAGCCGGGATGGCGCAGGGAAAGAACCCGTTGCCCGCGACGACGTTGGCGATGATGTTATTGATGTCCGCGAAGGGCGGCGTGTTGGGATCGGTGGTCTTGCCGAAGTTGATCCCGATCAGGCTCATCGCCGGGCCATTCTCGCGCGCGGTGGTACCGTCGAAGCCGAGATCGACACGCCAGGTTTCGGTGGGCTCGAGGCGCAGAGCGAGGCGTCCGGCGAAACGGTCGCTGTCGCCGAGCTTCTTGCCGTCGAAGGTGCGGGTTACATAACCGTCCTGGCCGAAGTACCCGCCCGAGACCCGCAGAGCCGCCTTCTCGCCGAGCGGCAGGTTCACGGTCGCCTTGCCGACCAGCAGGTTGTCGGTGCCGTAAGTGACAGAGCCGTCGAAGGAGAAGGTGTCTTCGGGCACGCGGGTCGTAACGGAGATTGCGCCGCCGATGGTGTTGCGGCCGAACAGCGTGCCCTGCGGCCCGCGCAGCACTTCGATGCGCTCGAAATCGACGAGGTCGAGGATCGCACCGACCGAACGCGCGACATAGACACCATCGACATAGACCCCGACACCGGGCTCCACGGTCGGCACGAAGTCCTGCTGCCCGACGCCGCGGATGTAGATCGAAGCGCTGTTGCTCGCGCCGGAAAACGACGGGTTGTTCTGCAGGGTCAGGTTGGGTGTCACCTCGGCGAGGCGATCGGTCGACTGGATGCCGCGCGCCTCGAGGCCAGCACCTGAGAAGGCGGTGATCGAAATCGGCGTTTCCTGCAGCGATTCCTCGCGCTTGCGCGCCGTCACGGTGATTGGCTGGTCTAGCGCGGACGCCTGGTCCTCTTCGGCCTGCGCAGCGCCGTCCTGCGCGTGCGCCGCAAGCGGCGCAAAGGCCAGCAATGAGGCCGTCATCAGGAATGGCCCGCGAAGGCGGCGGATGGATGCAGTCATTGGATAACCCCCCTTAGGTCATTGTTATGTCGTGAAGTTGGCCGCTCAGGCAGCGAGCGCCGCGCGGCCGGAAAGGAAGTCCTGAGCCGCGGCCGCGTCGTAATACCAGGGCGCGATCGACTTCGGATCGTTGAAGCTGTTGGCCATGATGTGCGCGAGCCCCGCGTCGCTCTCCGCAGTCTTGAGGATCTGGAGCATGTGCTCGGGCGGCTGGCCAAGGGTCTGGTTGGTGTAGGCAACCGGATAGCGAGCGTAATCCCAGTAGGTCTCGAACACCGCTTCCATCCACGCCCGATCGAACGGCGCGTCGCCGCGCGCCGCGATGGCATCGAGATAGATCTTGGCCGACTTGGCAGCGTTGTTCGAGCCCTGCCCGGTGAGCGGATCGTTGAGGCAGATGACATCGCCGATGCCCATGACAATCGCCCCGCTCGGCAGAGTGGCGACAGGGTGCTTGACGGTCGGCGTCACCCGCCCGCGCAACACCGCGCCGGGATCGGTCAGTTCGAGATGTCCGTCGATCCGCTCCGCCTCGATCGGAAAGTAAGTCCGCAGCAGGTGCTCGCTGACTGCGAGGTGATCTGCCGGGGTCTTGACCTCGCCCCACAGGTCCATCGGTCCGCCGGGAATAGCCTCGATGGTGAAGATTTCGCAGCCGCCCGACAGGGTCAGCCCGGGGAACGAGACGAACTCGCCGATGCCGGGATTGATATTGATGCAGATTGCCGGGACGCCAGGGCGCGGACGAAACCGGTTGACGTAGGTCAGCGCCAGAACCCGCTGCGGTGCGGTGTACGGTGACCGGGCGGCATCGCGTTCGAACAGCGCTCCGATCTCGCCCTTGCCCGCGGCAATGACGGTCAGGTCATGGGACGCAGCGAGGCGTTCGAGCGCCTCGACCCCGGCATCCTCGATCACGAAGTCGCCGCCGAGTTCGACGAAGCGGTCGATCCAGCGCGGCATTTTCACGCGCTGGTCGATCGACTGGCCGGGCTCGTCCATCGCGCCCTGCCAAAACAGCATGACATTTCCGTCGCTGTCCGCGATCCGCATTTGCGCGCCGGCATATTGCGGTGCCTCGTCCTGCCAGTAATCGATCCCGAGTTCACGCTCGAGCCCTAGCGCCATGCCGTACATGGACTGGCTGGACAGCACGGTACCCGCAGCGATCTGAGCGCCGGTTCGATTGGAAACCATCGTGACCTGATGGCCGGCCATGAGCAGGCCGATGCCAAGATGCAGGCCGGACTGGCCGGCACCGACGATTGCGATCTTCGCCATGTTCTATCCCCATTCACGCTGTGCTGCGATTGGGGACAGGCTATGCGGTCAGGCTTTCGTCACAATCCGCTGGGGGCAAGCATTATCCGCTGGCGGCAAGTCGCGCGTCAGCCGCGGCGGCGGCGCTGGAGCGTCTCGCGCGGTGTCTCGCCGAAGCGCTGGCGATAGCTCGCCGCGAACCGGCCCAGGTGTTCGAAGCCCCAGGCGAGCGCCACGCCGGTCACGTTGACCTCTTCACCGCCGGACAGCAGCTCGCGGCGCACCCGGTCGAGCCGGATTTCGCGGAGCAGCTGGAGCGGCGACATCCCGTGGGCACGCTGGAACTGGTGGTGGAGCGTGCGCAGGGGAATGCCGGCGACTTCGCCCAGACTTGCCGTATCGACCGGCTCGGCAGCGTGCGCCTCGAGGTATTCGCGCACGCGCCGCACCGCCTCGCTCTCGCAGCCTGCACTGGCCGCCGCTCCAACCGCCAGACTGTGATCGCTCGGCTGGAGGAACAACAGTGCGCCCATCAGCGTCGTTTCGAGATGCGTCTCGAGCAGCGGCGAAGCGGACGTTTCGCCCCGCCGCAGCGCGGCAAGCGCAGCGCACAAGTGGTCAACCAGCAGTTGGCCAGCGGGACTCGACAGCTCCAATCGCGGGCTGAAGCGCACCGCATCGCGGATCGGCTTGCCAAGATAGATCTCGACGAACCGCTCGAACAAAGCACGCTCATAACGGAGCACGACCTTGCGGCAGTCACGGCTCCAGAACATCTCCAGCGGTTCGACCGGGTTTTCGACCGAGGCGGTACCCGGGGCATAGGCAGTGTCGATTCCGCCTAGTGTGACCCGGGCCCGCCCAGCGACCGGGATCTGGACCAGGTAGAAATTCTCCAGTCGCCCCGCATCGATCAGCACGTCGGCTCCGTACTGCATCTCGGTGATCGAAACGGCCTTGCCGCAGCGCATGCTGGCGATCCGGGTATCGAGGTCAGCGCGGGCGTTGACCAGCAACAGCGTGTGATCGCAGAACATCTGGCCGACATGGCCGCGCACCTCGTCGCGGTCCTCAGAGCGGAAAATCCGCCCCGCGCTCGCGGTGAGCGCCGCCGGGAACAGGCCGTCGATCTCCTGCATGGACTGGGAACGGAACATCGGCGCGCCTCCACCAGAAAACGTCGATCGAAAGTCAATTGGTTTTCCTCTATTGGGGCACGATGTCAATCGGCCAGGCCGGTTGCGCAAATGGGATAGTCCACTGCCCCGAGCGGATTCCGAGCTCAAATCTCACATGACAAGAGATGTGCACGATCCGGATAAGCGGAAACGGGGAGACATCGCCATGATTGACGCCTTCAAGGAAGGTATGCGCCGCCTTGCCGGTGCGGTCACCATCGTCACGACGGGAGAAGGCGACACGGCGGTGGGTCTCACGGCCACCGCGGTCTGCTCGCTGAGCATGGAGCCACCGAGGCTGCTCACCTGCGTCAACCGGTTCGGAGCCACTTTCCGGGCGCTTGCACCGGGGGCGCGGTTCTGCGTCAATCTCCTTGGCGCGAATGAGCAGACGATGGCTGAACGCTTTGCGGGCCGGACCGGCCTGACTGGCGCGGACCGCTTCGGCGGCGGAAACTGGACCAGCGAAGACGGCTTCCCCCCGCGGCTATCAGACGCGATTTCGACGATCGGTTGCCGGGTTCATTCGATGACGCTGGTCGAGACACACGCGATCGTCATCGGTGCGGTGGAGCACGTGTGGAACCGTGCCGACCTGTCTGCACCGCTGGTCTATCACTGCCAGCAGTTCAGCACCCTCCGCCCGATCAGCTGACGCCGTCATCTCGATTCATTTTAAGCTTGAAATAAATTTTCACGCTGCCACTATCAGCCCGCCATTGCACGGCGGCGGCAAATCGGGTCCGATGGCCGCCGGACAGGACAGGAGGCGTCGGTATCATGGCTGCAAACGAAGTGCTGTCGGGACTGCTGGGCAGCATTGCCGCGGGCGGGATCAAAGTCGTCGACCTAACCGAAACGCTCACCCCCGAGTACCCGACTATCACGCTGCCGCCGGAATTCGGCCAGGCCTCGCCGTTCGTGAAGAATGAGATTTCGCGCTACGATGATAACGGGCCTGGCTGGTACTGGAACAACTTCACGATCAGCGAACACACCGGGACCCATTTCGACGCGCCTATCCACTGGGTCACCGGCAAGGACGTGGAAAACGGGTCGGTCGACACAATTGACCCGGCGCGGTTCCTCGCACCGGTCTGCGTGATCGACTGCACCAAGGAAGTGGCCGCCAACCCCGACTTCATCCTTTCGGTCGAAGTGCTGGAGGCCTGGGAAGCGAAGCACGGCCGCATCCCGGCGGGAAGCTGGGTGTTCCTGCGCAGCGACTGGCGCAAGATCGCCGACCCGGCCAACTACACCAACCTCGACGAAAACGGCGCCCACTCCCCCGGCCCCGATGCCGCTTCCACCTTGTGGATGATCGAGCAGCGCGACGTGCTCGGCTTCGGCACCGAATGCGTCGGCACCGATGCCGGCCAGGCTTTCCTGTTCGAGCCGCAGTATCCCTGCCACCACTACATGCACGGCGCCGGGAAGTATGGCCTCCAGTGCATGACCAACCTCGACCTGCTGCCGCCGACCGGCGCGGTGATCGTCGCGGCGCCGCTCAAGATCGACAACGGTTCCGGCAGTCCCTTGCGCGTCCTCGCCCTCGTTCCTGCCTGAGATAGCCAGTGGCCGAACGCTCGTTTGCAAAAGAGGTCGAGAAGCTGCGGATCGGCGCGGGCGAGGAATTCGCCGGCGAAGGGATTCTCGCGGTCACCAAGGCGCTGCTGCAATCGGGCATTTCCTATGTCGGCGGATATCAGGGCTCCCCGATCTCGCAGCTCCTCGATGTCCTGTCCGACGCGCAGGAGATCATGGGCGAGCTTGGCGTGCGCTTCGAGGCTTCGGCCAACGAAGCATCGGCGGCGGCGATGCTGGCGGCGAGCGTCAACTACCCCTTGCGCGGTGCGGTGGCGTGGAAATCGGTGGTCGGCACCAATGTCGCGTCCGACGCGCTGTCCAACGTCGCCTCGGGCGGGGTCACCGGCGGCGCGCTGATCATCGTCGGCGAGGACTACGGCGAGGGCTCCTCGATCATGCAGGAGCGCACCCACGCCTTTGCGATGAAGTCGCAGATGTGGCTGCTCGACCCGCGCCCCAACCTGCCCTCGATCGTGCGGATGGTCGAAAAGGGCTTCGAGCTTTCGGAAGCCTCGAACACCCCGGTCATGCTCGAACTGCGCGTGCGCTCGTGCCACCTTTACGGCCGGTTCGAGGCGAAGGACAACGTACGCCCCGCCTTCGGCCTGAAGGACGCGATGGAAAACCCGCGCCGCGATACCGACCGGATCGTGCTGCCCCCGGCGAACTTCCTCCACGAGCGCGAGAAGATCGCCCAGCGCTGGCCCGCCGCGCAAGCATTCATCAAGGAGCACAAGCTCAACGAGTTCCTCGGCGGGCACCTCGGCGACGTCGGGATCATCGTCCAGGGCGGCATGTACAACAATCTGATCCGGGCGCTGGAGCTGGTTGGCCTCGCCGACAGCTTCGGCGACACCGAGATTCCGATCTACTGCCTCAACGTCGCCTACCCGCTGATCGACAGCGAGGTCGCCGGCTTCTGCGCCGACAAGAAGGCGGTGTTCCTGATTGAGGAAGGCCAGCCCGAATTCATCGAGCACAACGTCAACACCATCCTGCGCCGCGCCGGCCTGCAAACCGTGCTGGTCGGCAAGGAATCGATGCCGCTGGCGGGCGAGTACACCGGGCAGGTGGTTAAGGACGGGCTGGTCCGCTTTCTGCGCGAACATGCCCCCGCCCTCGCCGCGAAGGCTGCGTTGCCGCCGGCGGTGGAAGGCTCGAACCACATCCCGCTGGCCGATGTCGTCCCGCAGCGGCCTTCGGGATTCTGCACCGGCTGCCCCGAGCGGCCGATCTTCACCGCGATGAAGCTCGTCGAGAAAGAGATCGGCGAGTTCCACGTCTCCGGCGACATCGGCTGCCACATCTTCTCGATCCTGCCGCCCTTCAACCTCGGCAACACGACGATGGGCTACGGCCTCGGCATGGCCGGGGCAGCGGCGTTCCAGGCGGATTCCGCGCAGCGCACCGTCTCGGTCATGGGTGACGGCGGATTCTGGCACAACGGCCTCACCTCGGGCGTCGGCCATGCGGTGTTCAACAAGGACGACGGAGTCACCGTGCTGGTAGACAACGGCTACTCGGCCGCGACCGGCGGGCAGGACATCCTCTCCAGCCGCGCCGAAAATCGCACCCGCACCACCAAGCACCCGATGGAAAAGGCCATTCGCGGGGTCGGCGGCGAGTGGGTCCGCACCGTGCGCAGCTACGATCTCGACGCGATGACCCGCACCCTGACCGAGGCGATGACCACGGACTTCAAGGGGCCCAAGATCATCATCGCGGAATCGGAGTGCATGCTCAACAAGCAGCGGCGGGTGAAGCCGCTGTTCAACGCTGCGGTCAAAGGCGGCAAGCGCGTGGTCAAGGAACGCTTCGGAGTCGATAGTGACACCTGCACCGGCGACCATTCGTGCATCCGCCTGTCGGGCTGCCCTACCCTCACCCTGCGCGAAAACCCCGACCCTTTGCGCGAGGACCCTATCGTCCAGGTGCTCGACGATTGCGTCGGCTGCGGCCACTGCGGCGAGACCGCGCACGCCGCAGTGCTCTGCCCCAGCTTCTACCGTGCCGACATGGTGTTCAACCCGACGCGGTGGGATCGCCTGCGCCAACGGGTGCGCGATGCAGTCATCGGCTTTTTCCAGAACCGCGCCGCCAGGCGTCGTGCGCTGACGGCATTCTGACCATGAGCAAGACCAGGACCCGGCCGATCAATATCGCGATCATGGCGCTCGGCGGCCAGGGCGGCGGGGTCATGGCCGACTGGACCGTGCGGGCCGGTGAGCTGGCCGGCTTCCGCGCCCAGTACACCTCGGTCCAGGGCGTCGCCCAGCGCACCGGGGCGACGATCTACTATATCGAGCTTTTCCCCGAGGCCGAGATCGCAGCAAAGGGCAAGGAGCCGGTGCTGGCGCTGATGCCGGTCCCGGGCGACGTCGACGTCGTCGTCGCCTCCGAACTGATGGAAGCCGGCCGGGCCGTGATGCGCGGCTTCGTTACGCCTGACCGGACCACCCTGATCGGCTCGACTCACCGCGTCTTCGCGATCTCGGAAAAGATCGTGATGGGCGATGGCCGGGCCGATGGCGGCGCAGTCCACGAGGCGGCGCAGGCCCGGGCGAAGCATTGGATCGGCTTCGACATGGAGCGGACCGCCCGCGAAGGCGGCAGTGTGATCAGCGCAGTAATGTTTGGCGCGCTTGCCGGGTCGGGTGCCCTGCCCATCCCGCGCGAGGTGTTCGAGGAAGTCATCCGCGAAAGCGGCAAGGCGGTTCCGGCCAACCTGCGCACTTTCGCGCTCGGCTATGACCGGGCTCGCGGCGAACGCCTGCCCGAAGCCGCTGCCGAACCGGATGCGCCCTCTGCCTCGCCGGTGCCCGCTGCCGTCCAGCCCTTGCTCGACCGGATCGAGGCCGAGCTGCCGTTCATCGCCCGCGAATTCGCCGTCGAAGGCCTGCGCCGCACGCTCGACTATCAGGACCTCGCCTATGGCGCGCTGTACCTCGACCGGCTGCACCGCCTCGCCGCGTGGGACGCAGAGGCCGGAGGCAGTGCGAAACGCCATGAACTGGTGCGCGAGGCCGCGCGCCATCTCGCCTTGTGGATGTCCTTCGAGGACACCTTCCGCGTCGCCGACCTCAAGACCCGCGGCAACCGCTTCGAGAGGTTCCGCAGCGAAGTGAACGCGGCGCCCGACCAGATCGTGGCGTTGACCGAATTCATGCACCCCCGGCTGGAGGAAGTCGCCGATTCGCTCCCCGCGGGGCTCGGCCACTGGGCAGCGCGGCAACACTGGCTGGAGCGCTTCTTCGCCAAGGGCCGCAAGGTCCGCACCAGCAGCCTGCGCGGGTTCCTGATGCTCAGCGCGGTGGCGCAGGGGCGGCGCTGGCGGCGCTCGACTATGCGTTTCCAGCGCGAGAACGCCGCGATCGATGATTGGCTGGAGCGGATCCGCGCCTGTGCTGCCAGCGATTACGCTGCGGCGGTCGAACTGGTTCGCTGCCAGAAGCTGGTGCGCGGCTATGGCGACACGCACGAGCGGGGCAGCGGCAACTTCGCCCGGATCATGTCGGTCTACGAACAACGCAAGGGCCAGTCCGGCCTCGCCCCGCTGCTGCGCCGGCTGCGCGACGCGGCCTTGCAGGACGAAAAGGGCGAGAAACTGGCGGAAGTTCTGACCGAAGCGGCCTGAAGCCTCAGTCCGGGATAACCGCCGTCACCTCGATCTCGAGTAACGCCTCGGCCTCGACCAGCGCGACCACCTGAACCACCGCCATGACCGGGAAGTTCTTGCCCATGAGCTCGCGCCACACCGCGCCGATCTCGCGCGCATTGGCGAGGTAATCCTCGCGGCTGGTGATGTACCAGGTCATCCGCACCACGTGCTCGGGCCCGGCCCCAGCCTCTGCCAGTAACGTCACGATATTGGTCAGCGCCTGGCGGAACTGGGCGACAAGGCCCCTGGGGAACCGTTCCTGCGCATCCCAGCCGACGATCCCGGCCAGGAACACCATCTCGCCGCGCGCCGCGATGCCGTTGGCGTAACCCTTGGGGCGTGGCCAGCCTTCCGGTTGCAGAACCCTCATCCGATACCTCTCGCGGCTTGACAGCGTCTCTCGCACCTTAGATATTTTAAACTTGAAATATTGTCCAGCCCGAGGATTGCCCGATGTACAAACCGGCGGAACGCATAGCCCATGAGCCTGTTGTCGGCCCTTGGCCCACCGCCGGGGAAGCCGCCGTGTCGCGCCTGTTCGCGCCGGTGAGCATCGGCCCGGTTACTCTCGCCACTCGCACCTGGATCCCGGCAATGGTCCCTTGGCGGGCGAGCCCGGACGGCGAGGTCACCCAGGATGTGATCGACTGGTATGCGCGCTTTGCCCAAGGCCGACCCGGTGCGATCGTGGTCGAGGCGACGGGAATTCGCGACGTCCCTTCAGGCCCCCTGCTGCGGATCGGCCATGACCGCTTCGTGCCGGGCCTTGCCAGGCTGGTCGAGGCAGTCCGCGAAGCCAGCGACGGTGAGACCAAGCTGCTGATCCAGCTGATCGATTTCCTCGCGATCAAGCGCCGGCCCGACCGCGCAGCTTTCCTCACCCGCTTCCTCGCGCTGACTGACGCGCACCGCGCCGCGACCGGCGAGACTGACGATGGCGCGGTGCGCGCCGCGCTTGTCGCCATGCCGGATGAGCAGTTGCGGCAAGTGCTGTCACCGCGCGACTGGGAATCGCTCTCGCAAGGTTTCCGCGAGCGGGTGACAGACACCGACCATCCGCACATCGCCGCGCTGCCGCAGGTCCTGCCGGCCCTGTTCGCCAAGGCCGCCCGCCGCGCCGAGGCAGCAGGCTTCGACGGTATCGAGCTGCACTACGCCCACGCTTATACAATGGCATCGTTCCTCTCTGCGCGGAACGACCGGGCCGATGGATACGGTGGGCCGCGCGAGAACCGGGTGCAGCTACCGCTGGAAGTTTACCGCGCGGTGCGCGAGGCGGTCTCGCCGCAAATGGCGGTCGGCTGCCGGTTCCTTGCCGAAGATTGCATCGAAGGCGGCAACACCATGGAAGACGCCGCTTATTTCGGCACGGAGTTTGCCCGCGCCGGCATGGACTTCCTGTCGCTGTCGCGCGGGGGCAAGTTCGAGGACGCGCTCCAGCCGCGCGTCGGCGAGGCGGCCTATCCTTATACGGGGCCGAGCGGCTATGAGTGCATGCCCGCCGCGATCTCCGACGCCAAAGGGCCGTTCGGCCGCAATCGCGCTGCTGCCCACGCGATCCGCACCGCTGTCCGGGCGGCCGGTTTCGACACACCCGTCGTCACCGCCGGCGGGGTCCACGATTTTGCCTTTGCCGAGGACATGTTGGCGAGCGGCGACGCCGACATCGTCGCCTCGGCTCGACAGTCCTTGGCCGATCCCGACTGGTTTCTGAAAGTGCGCAAGGGCCGTGGCAGCGAGGTACGCATCTGCGGTTTCACCAATTACTGCGAAGGCCTCGACCAGAAGCACAAGCAGGTCACCTGCAAGTTGTGGGACCGCGAAGGCGTGGTCCGCGGCGCGGCCGGCACGTCGCTCGATGGCAAGCGCCGGCTCACCGCACCGGCCTGGAAGTGAGCCCTCACCCCGCGCAGTGATCCGCTACCAGGCGACGGAACAGCGCAGCATGTTCGATCATCGTCCAGTGCCCGCACTTGGCGATGGTGTGGAGCTGCGAGTTCGGCAGGTGCTGGTGGAGGTTCCACGAAACCTGCGGATCGACCACCACGTCGTCGCGGCCGTGCACGAGCAAGGTTTCGTGCGTGATGGCCTGGAGGGCATGGATCGGGAGGGTCTGGGCGTCGAGCCAGCGCTGGCGCGGTGCGGGGAACAGCTTGTGGAAATGGTCAAGCGCGCCGGGCCGCGAGCAGGCCTTCAGGCGCATCGCGATCAGCTCGTCAGTGACCAGCGACTTGTCCCAGGCCATCACGTGCATCGCCGCCTTCATGTGCTCGGCAGTCGGTTTGAAGTCCCACAGCAGCTCGAGGTTGGCGTTAACCTTGGCTGGCCAGCCGCCCGGCCCCATCAGGACCAGCCGGTCGAAGCGGTCGGGGTGCTTCCACGCCAGCCACAGCGCGAGACTTCCGCCGAACGAGTTGCCGACGACGTGCGCTTTCTCGATCCCGAGCGAATCAAGCAGCGCGACAATCTGTTCGACCCACGAATCCATGAAGCGAAACTCGAAGTCGACGGGCGTTTCCGTATAGCCGAACCCGACAAGATCGGGCGCGATCACCCGGAAGCGGTCCTGCATCGCCGGGATGAAGGTGCGCCAGTTGGCCCACGCGCAGACCCCTGCGCCCGAACCGTGCAGCACCAGCATCGCCGGTCCGTCTCCATGGTCATGGAAATTCGTCCGGTAGCCACAGGTCTCGGCAAACTGGCCGATTTCGGGGTTCTCGCTCATCCAGATTTTCTCCGCCGGAGGTTTTATATTGATGATCAATCGATGTTCGAGTCTGGATAGCGCGCAAAGCCAGTTGGCACAAAATGTTTCTGGACATGGGCGCAATTTAGTTTAAGCTTCAAATATCGCCTTTGAACGGGGTGTGAGCATGCCGGTAAGCAAGGCCAGTGAGAGAACAGCCACAACCCGGCGGACGCTGTTGAAGTCTGCGGCGCTCGGCCTTTTTGCGTTCGAGGTGGGTGGTTGCCAGAAGCTGCTGAGCCCGCAGGACGCGCGCGAGCAGGGTGCCGATCTCGTCACCTTCACCACCGCGGAAGCCACCCTGCTGGAGGCCTTCGGCGAGGCGCTAATCCCCGGCGCACGCAAGGCGGGGATCGCGCACTATGTCGATGCCAACCTCGCCCGTCCGGTCGAACAATCGCTGCTGACGGTCCGCTATCTGGATGTGCTGCCGCCGCACGATGCGTTCTACAAGGCCGGGCTCAAGGCGCTGGATATCGCCGCACGGAATCTGCTCGGCAAACCGTTCGCCAAGGCAGGCGCAACAGAAGCGAAACCCCTGATTGCCGGGTTGCTGCCCGGCAAGGTCGCCGGCTGGGACGGCCCGCCGCCGCCGTTGTTCTACCTTGCGGTGCGCTCCGATGCGGCCGACCTCGTCTATGGCACAAAGGCGGCGTTCGAGCGGATGAACGTGCCTTACATGCCGCACATAGACCCGGCGCAGGACTGGTAAGGCCGTGGCGAACCCACCCGTCGATGTTGTAATCGTGGGCGCGGGCGCCGCCGGCAATCTGTTCGCCGCGCTCCTCGCCGAAGCCGGCAAGACGGTTTCCGTCCTCGATCCCGGTCCGGCATGGAAGACCGACGATCTCGTGTCTTCACTGATCTGGGCTCGGCGACTGCGGTGGGGCGGACCTGCGGTCGAATCCACCGGTGCCAATGCGTTTGGCGCGGGCTTCAACACCGGCTGGGGAATCGGCGGCGCGGCACTTCATCATTACGGCACCTGGCCACGGCTGATGCCTGCGGACTTCGCGATGAAGTCCGGTCACGGCAAGGGGCTGGACTGGCCGTTCGGCTATGACGAGCTGCGCCCCTTCTATGACCGCATCCAGGAAGAAGTAGGCGTTTCGGGCGATGCAACCGCGGAGATCTGGCGGCCCGAGGGCGCGCCCTATCCGCTTCCCCCGCTCCAGCAGTTCGCCCAGGCCAGGCTGCTGCAGAAAGGCTTCCACGCCCTTGGCATGAAGACCGCGCCAAGCCCGATGGCGATTCTCAGCCAGGAGTACAAAGGACGCCCGGCCTGCGTTTACGACGGCTGGTGCGATGCCGGCTGTCCGATCGGCGCACTCGCCAACCCGCTGGTGACCTATCATCCGCGTGCGGTGAAGGCCGGGGCGAAGTTCGCCACCAGCGCGCACGTCACCCGCGTCCTGCCCGGCAAGACGTCTCGCCAGGCTGCCGGTGTCGAATACGTCGACGCCAAGGGCGAGACGCAGGTCCAGCCGGCGAGAACAACGATCCTCGCCGCCTCCACCATCTCCAACCCGGCGATCCTGCTCAACAGCACCGCAGATGGCTGGGAAAACGGAGCAGGCAATTCCTCGGGCCTCGTCGGCCGGTACTTCATGACCCACTCGATCGCCTCGGCCTATGGCTTCTTCGAGGAGGAGACCGAGAATTACATGGGAGTCACGGGCGCGCAGGCCACCAACATGGATCATTACGGCAAGCAGAGCCTCGGCGGCGGGGCGTTCGGCAGCCTGCAGTGGCAGCTCGCCCCGACGATGAAGCCGAACGACCTGCTTGGCGTCGCCATGGCTCGAGCCGACCTGTTCGGCGACGAGCTGACCCGGTTCATGGACCGCGCGGTCCATCATCTCGCAGTCATGTTCGGGTTCGGCGAGGGTCTGCCGGTTGCCGAGAACCGCATCGAACTTACGGACCGCAAGGGCCCCGGCGGCACCCGCCTGCCGCGCGTTGTCCACGCGTTCCCGCAGGAATCGCTGAAGCTGTGGGAGCAGGCGAGCGCGCTTGGGCTCAAGGTGATCAAGGCCGGCGGCGCGCAGGAACCGTGGGCCGGTCCGATGGCGACCGCCCACATGATGGGCGGCACGATCATGGGCAACGATCCGAAGACCTCGGTCACCGACGGCTACGGTCGCAGCCACGACATCGACAACCTCTTCATCGCCGGCCCTGGTCTTTATCCGACCGCAGGCGCGATGAACCCCAATTTCACCAACCACGCCCTCGCGCTGCGGAGCGCTGAGCACCTTCTTTCTGGAGGAATCCCATAGAGTGAGAGATTAATCGCAACATCGATTGACTTTTTATTGAATTTTAAAATAGCTTCGCACGAAGAACCGAGAGCGGAATACCGCGCGGGGGGAACACCGGGACACAACCCACAGGGATCGAAGGGGAGTCACATGAGAACCAAGACAATGCTTGCCGCCTGCGCCGCATCGTTCGCGATGGCCTGGGCGCTGCCCGCCGCTGCGCAGGACGCCGCGCAAAGCGACGACAACTCGATCCTCGGAACCGAGATCGTCGTTACCGCGCAGAAACGCCAGGAAAACGTCCAGGATGTCGGCATCGCGATCAGCGCCTATTCGGGTGAGCAGCTGCGCGCGCTGGGCATCCAGAAGAGCGCCGATATCGCCAGCTATTCGCCGGGTGTGCATATCTCGGGCAGCCTTGCCGGGCAGAACACCCAGTTCACCATCCGCGGCGTCACCCAGAACGACTTCAACGACGTCGTCGAGGCGCCGAACGCGGTCTATCTCGACGAAGGCTACATCGCGATCGCGCAGGGCCAGTCGTTTGCCGTATTCGACATCGATCGCGTGGAAGTTCTGAAAGGTCCGCAAGGCACACTCTTCGGCCGCAACGCCACCGGCGGTCTCGTCCATTACCTCAGCCCGCCTCCCCTCGCTGACCGAATGGAGCGGCTATGCCGACCTCAAGTACGGGATCATGGACAGCCCGTCGAACCCGGGAATCTTCACCGCCGAAGCCGCCGTCGGCGGCCCGGTGAGCGAGAAGATCGGCGTTCGCGTCGCCGGCCGCTGGAACAAGCAGGAACCCTACCTCAAGAACCTCTACCCGCTCGGCGCTGTCGGCGGCTCGCCTGGCCCCGGCGCCGGTGCTGACCTCGGCAACGACGACACCCTGTCGGGCCGTTTCACGATTCTCGCCGAGCCGACCGACACCAGCCAGTTCATCTTCTCGGCCAACGGCTCACGCGCGCGTGTCAACACCGGCCCCTATCAGAACAAGCCGACGATCGCGCAGTACGATGCCAACGGCGAGCTCATCAACGTGCTCGACGTCGGGCCGAACGAAACCCGCGCCTCGATCGGCGTCAACGGCGCTCCGGGCGTCGTCAACGGCGATGCCGGGTCCGACCTAAACAACGACGGCATCAACGGCGGCGCGGGCGAACTTTATGGCCGACCTGCCGGTGCCGACTTCTTCGGCTGGATCGATCCCGACGGCGCGGGCAACCTGTTCTCGAGCGACTTCGCCTTCGAGGACCATGGGCATGTCGATACGTGGGGGCTCAACATGAGGGCCAAGATCGACCTGAACGACAGCGTGACCCTGTCTTCCGTCACCGATTACAAGAACTTCAAGAAGCTGCTGTTCATCGACGTCGACGCCGGACCGGCCAACCAGCTCGCCAACTACGGCAACGTCGATGCGAACAGCTTTACTCAGGAGCTTCGGCTCAACGGCAAAGCGGACAGCTTCACCTGGGCGGCGGGCGTCTATTACCTCCACATCAACAACCTGTCGAAGAATGGCCTGAAGGCGCCGATCAACGGCCTCGTGCCGGGCAACCCGATCGACATCGCCTCGACAGCGCGGCTCAAGACCGACAGCTTCTCGGTCTTCGGGCAGGTCGACTACGACGTGACCGACAAGTTCCGGGTCGTCGCCGGCGCCCGCGTGATCCGCGAGAAGAAGAACTACGACTTCATCCAGCAACTCTTCATCTCGCCCGATTCCCGCGCGATCCAGCCGGCCCAGACCGTGCCCGGCTTCCCGCTGACGATCGGGCCGGTCTATCCGGGCGGCGTCCCCTCGGCCTATCTCGACAAGTACAGCAAGACACTGTGGGCCGGTAAGGTCCAGTTCGAGTACCGCCCGAACAGCGACACACTGCTCTATTTCGGCGTCAATCGCGGCGTGAAGGCGGGCAGCTACAACGCCCAGCTCAACGGCGGCCTGCCGACCCCGGCCTCGGCGATCCGCTATGGCGACGAGACGCTGTGGTCGTACGAGGGCGGCTTCAAGCTGTCGATGCTCGACAACAAGGTCCGGCTGAACGGCGCGGTCTATTACTACGACTACAAGAACTACCAGTCGTTCCTGTTCACCGGCGTGGCGGGTCTCGTCATCAACGCCGATGCGCGGACGATCGGCGGCGAGATCTCGCTCCAGGCGAACCCGATGCCGGGCCTCGACATGGCGCTGACCTTCTCGCAGTTCGACGCCAAGGTGAAGGACGTGCCGTTGCGGGTCGGCGGGCCCATCCGCAAGGACCTGAAGCCGACCTACGCACCGGAAACGCAGGCCTCGGCGATCATCCGCTATGGCTGGGACCTGTTCGGCGGCGAGATGGCGGCCAACGCCAACCTCACCTACTCGTCGTCCTACTACTACAACCTGCGCAACTTCGACGCCGACAAGTTCGGCCAGTACGCCAACCTCGACCTCGGGCTGAACTGGACCTCGCCCAGCAAGATGTTCGAGCTGGGCGTGTCGGTCGACAACGTCACCAACCACCGCATCGGCCTCCAGGGCTATGACTTGGCGACGCTCTGCGGCTGCAACGAAGTGTCCTACAAGCTGCCGCGGACCTACTCGGTCCACACCCGCGTCAGCTTCTGAAGCAATGAGGGAGCGCCCCCGTCCCCACACCGGGGCGGGGGCAGCTCCCTTCTTTTTCGAGAGGAAGCCCGGAAAGTGACCGCCGTGAAACGCATCCTGATGATCGTCCCGGTGCCGGTCCCTGCCATCGCCCTGCCGGGCTTCGCGGCGCAGATCCCGGCGGAGCTGATCCGGCCCGACATCGCCATCGACTTCGTCGGCTGCCGCAATGGCGCGAACCTCATCGATTCCCCCTATGAGCAGACCCTCGCCGACGCCTGGGTGCTCGAAGCCGGTTCGCGCGCTGAAGAGCAAGGCTACGCCGCGGTCTGCGTCAATTCGATGAGCGACAGCGGCCTCGCCGCGCTGCGTTCGCGCCTGTCGATCCCGGTAGTCGGCCCAGGCCGCGCGTCGTTCTTCCTCGCCGCCGACCTTGGCAAAAAGTTCTCCGTGCTGACGATGTGGAAGCGCTGGTACCCGCTCTACGAAAAACTGGCGCTGGAAACCGGCCTCGGCCCCCGCCTCGCCTCGATCCGCGATGTCGATACCCGGCCCGATACCGCCGAACTGCTGGCGGGCAAGGAGGATATCGTCTTCGCCCGGCTCGAAGAACAGGCGCGCAAGGCCATCGACGAGGACGGTGCGGACGTGATCATCCTTGGCTCGACCACCATGCATGCCTCGGCCACCTGGCTCGCTTCGCGGATCGAGGTTCCGGTGCTGAATCCCGGCCTCGTCGCGTTCAAGCAGTGCGAGACGCTGATCGACCTCGGGATTGCGCAGTCGAAGAAGACCTATTTCGCGCCGGAGTCCGCGCAGGATTCGCTGCTCGATCCGGTGCCCGCGCTGTTCCCGTGACCAGGACATACCGCATCGGGCAGATTGTCCCGAGTTCCAACACCACGATGGAAACCGAAATCCCGGCAATGCTGCGCGCCCGCGAGGCCGCCTTTCCGGATGCCCGCTTCACGTTCCACTCCAGCCGCATGCGGATGATGCACGTGGTCAAGGAGGAGCTCGAGGCAATGGACGCGCAGTCGCTGCGCTGCGCCGCCGAACTGGCCGACGCCCGGGTCGACGTGATGGGCTATGCCTGCCTCGTCGCGATCATGGCGATGGGGCTTGGCTACCACCGGATGAGCGAGGCGAAGCTCGCTGCCGTCGCCGCGGCGGAAGGCGGCCCTGCCCCGGTCGTAACGAGCGCCGGCGCGCTGGTCAAGACGCTGGGGGAACTTGGTTTTTCGAGGATCGCCGTGCTCGCCCCCTATATGAAGCCGCTGACCCAGACCGTGGTCGACTATATCGCCCACGAAGGTTTCGAGGTGAGCGCGGTGCGTGCACTGGAAATATCGGACAACCTCGCGGTGGGCCGCCGCGATCCCTTCGCCGCGCTGGAAGCGGCGGGCGAACTCGACCTCACCGGAGCCGATGCGCTGGTCCTTTCCGCGTGCGTGCAGATGCCGGCCGCCGCCGCGATCGCCGCGGCCGAGGACCGCTTCGGCCTACCGGTGGTGACGACTTCGGCGTGCACCGTCCGGCAGATGCTGCTGGCGCTGGGGCTCAAACCTGTAGTGCCCGGGTACGGGGCCGCCTTGTCGTGAGCAGCGCCTTGCTCGATAAGGAGGCCATGAACGTACCGAACGGGACGAGGCCGCCCTCCATGAAATCGAAGTATTACCGCAACTGGCATCTCGCCAACGACGAGACCGAGTTCAAGGTGACCGAGCTCGAATTCGCCCTGATGCGGGTGATCGAGGCATTCGGCCGCTGGGTCGCCGCGGCCGACGAAATGGTCGGCCTGTCCGAGCTCAAACATGCCGAGCACGTCATTCTCCACGTCATCCGCATGCAGAACCGCCCGAAGAGCGGTGCGACCATCGCCCGCCTGCTCAACCGCGACGACCTCCCCAATATCCAGTACTCCCTGCGCAAGCTCGAAAGCTCCGGCCTGATCCACAAGAACAAGGAGGCCGGGACCAAGAACCACACCTATTCGATCACCAAGCTCGGCGAGAAACTGACCAACGAGTATTCCAAGCTCCGCAGCGAGATCCTGATCCGCAAGCTGCGCAGCCTGTCCGACTTCGACGAGCGGGTCGAGGATGCCACTGAGCTGCTCTCGATCATCACCGGCATCTACGAGGAATCCGCGCGGACCTCGGTCACCCTGAACCGCGCGGAGACCTGAACTCGAAGGAGGGGCGATGAAGACCTGGCGGCTCACTGGACGAAGCCTGGACGCCCTGCTCCTTCGCGACGAGGATCTGCCCCCGCCCGGCCCTGGCGAGATCCAGGTGGCGGTCAGGGCCGCCGCGATCAATTACCGTGACCTCGGCATCGTCGCCGGTTTCTATCCCGGCAAGAACGACGTTGTGCCATTCTCAGACGGTGCCGGAACGATCATGGCGGTCGGCACGGGTGTCACCGGCTTCGCGCCCGGCGATGCCGTCACGAGTTGCTTTTATCCCGATTGGCACGGCGGACGAGGCACGACCTCTAATCGCGCCTTTTCGCTTGGCTGCGAGCGCGACGGCGTGCTGGCCGAGGCCGTGAACCTGCCGTCGAGCGCTTTCGTGCGTTCTCCCGCCCACCTTCTCCACGCCGAGGCCGCGACGCTACCATGCGCGGGCCTGACTGCCTGGAGCGCGCTTTTCCGCGAGGGCGGGCTGCTTGCCGGGCAGCATGTCGTGGTCCAGGGCACCGGAGGAGTGGCCATCTTCGCGCTGCAGTTTGCCAAGATGGCCGGTGCGACGGTCACAGTCCTTTCCAGCAGCGACGCCAAGCTCGACCGCGCGGCCGCGCTGGGTGCGGATCACCTCGTCAATTACCGCAAGACGCCAGAGTGGCAGGAGCCGGTCCGTGCTTTCACAGGTGGCCGCGGGGCTGAAGTCGTGGTTGAACTCGGCGGGCCGGAAACCTTCCCACGCTCACAGGCGGCTCTGGCGATGGAGGGCACGATCGCCGTGATCGGGGTGCTTTCGGGGATTGATGCCAGCTTGTCGCTGGGCGCGATGCTTGGCGGGCGCCAACGGATCCACGGCATCACCGTCGGCCACCGCGAGGACATGCTAGCGATGGTCCGGGCGGTCGAGACTGGGGGCCTGAAGCCGGTGATCGACGGCCGCTATGCCTTCGCCGATGTCCGCCGAGCCTACGAAGACCTCCCGACGGGTGCACACTTCGGCAAGCTGGTGGTGGAGGCCTGAGGCCTTCGCCGCTAGCCGGCGGCTAGAGCCCCATCTCGCCACGCGGCCGCATCAGGGTGTCGATGCAGGCGTAGAGGATCTTCTCCAGGCACGGCATCAGATCCGGCACGTATGTCGCGCCCATTCCGCCCAGCCCCTCGGCGATCTCCAGCGGCGAGCCTTCCGCCGGCCAGGGCCAGCCGATCCGCGCCGTCGGCACGCCGAGCCGGCGCAGGGCGGCGCCGTCGGTCTGGCCGCCGAGCGGATCGGGCGTGATGTAGGACTTGCCTTCGATCGTCTCCCACCCGCGCCGGCACGACTGGATGATCCAGTTGGCGGGATCGGTGGTGCCGCCGGGGGTCGAGCCGTACATCTCCCAGTCGCAGTCGATCTCCGGGAAGCGCGCGGCGAGGTCGTGCATGAAGTCTTCGAACTGGGCGCGGACGTCGCCCGGGGTTGTTCGCGGGCTGATGCGGACGTCGAAGAAGATCTCGGTCACCGCGCTCGGGAACGCCGGCCGCTCCGGCCAGCCGCCGCGGACCCCGGCGATCCACCCGTGCGGATAGACATCGCCCGAGCGGTTCTTCTCGGCATACTCGATAAGCCACTGTTCCAGTTCAAGGATCACCGTCGCGGCGGGGACTACCGAGCTGCGGAAGCCGGGCGTGCCGCGCGGGACCCCGGCATAGCCGAGCGTGCCCTTCACCTGGATCTTGAACCAGCCCATCCCCGGTTCCTCGTGATAGACCCAGTTCCACGGCTTCATGATGATCGCGAAATCGGGGGCCATGCCCCGGCTGAGCAGGTGGTGGACGCCGTGGCTCATCCCGGCGTTGTCGCGGGCCGGAATCGTCACCGGCATCCCCCCGTCCGCGAACCCGACCTGGAGGTTGCCGAGCATCGGAATATCGGCCTCGAGCAAGGCATTGGCCACTTCCATCAGCCCCGAAACCATCGCCTTCGGGTTTGACGAGCCGAGCCCGTAGACCCAATCGTCGACCATCTGCGCCGAGGGCCTGAGATCGGCGAACTGCTCCGGCCCAGCCCAGGGAAAGTCGCTCTCATCGCCTTCGAGATGGGTGTCGATCGGAGCGTAGAGCAGCAGGGTCGCGCCATCGCCCGAGCCGCGCTTTTCGCCGAGCACGTTCGCCGAGATCGGCGTCATCGGATCGAGCGCGGCGTGGAGGCCCATGCCCTTCATCCGCTCGGCGACGAATTCGGCGGCCTTGCGGGTCGCGCCCGTCGGCGAGTGGATGTCGGTGAGGTCGAACAGGAACTGCTTGAGCCGCGCCGGATCGAGCTTGGCCCTGGCGCGGGCATAGGCGGCTTCCATTTCAGGCGTGAACGGGGCCGGTGCGGTCGGTTCCATGGTCAAGTCTCCCTCAAGGCGGCGAGCGCCACGATTTGTCGTGCATTGGCAAGCAGTTGTCGGTCGGTGCCGGGGGCGGCGACAAGCTGGAGGCCGAGCGGCAGCCCATCCTCGCGCCAGGCCGCCGGGAAGCCAAGGCAGGGCACGCCGACGGCGGTCCAGATGCGCTGGAACGCGGGGTTTCCGGTAGCCGAAAGGCCCTCGGGCGCGGCGCCGGGGGCGCCGGGCACGAGCAGCAGGTCGACGCCTGCAAATATCTCGCCCAGCAGCTCCTTGCATTCGAGCTGGAGGGTGCGCGCGGCCCGGTAGGCATCCTCGCTCTCGGCCGCGCCCTCGTCGATCATTGCGGCGAATTCGGCACTGACCCTGTCGGGCCAGGTGCGGCGGATGTGGCCCATGACCATCGCCGCCTCGCAGCGGTGCAACAGCGCCTGCGCCGGGCCGAGACGGTGGAATGGTTCGGGCAGGTCGCGCACGACCACCGCGTGCCCTGCCCCGCGCAGTGTTTCGGCAAAGGCGAGGAACGCCGCCTGCATTTCGGTGCTGGCCTCGTCCCATGCCGGGCTGCGGCACAGGCCCACGGTCAGCGGCCCGACCGGATCGGGCATGTCCGTCTCGCCCGAAAGCACGGCATCGGCGGCAACGAGGATATCGAGATTGCGCGCAAAGACCCCGAGGGTGTCGAGACTTGGCGCAGTTTCCAAAACCCCTTCAAGGGGATAGCGCCCAAAGCTCGGCTTCCACCCGAGGGTTCCGCAAAAGCTCGCCGGACGGATCATCGAGCCGGCGGTCTGGGTGCCGAGCGCGAAGTCGGCCTGCCCGTCGGCCACCACCGCCGCCGAGCCGCTCGACGAACCGCCGGGGGTATGGGCAAGGTTGCGCGGGTTGCGGGTCGGTCCAGGGTGATACGTCGCGAACTCGGCGGTCACGGTCTTGCCGAGCACGACCGCCCCCGCCGCGCGCAGCCGGGCCACCGCTTCGGCATCGGCGGGGGCGACGTTGCTGGCGAAGATCGGTGACCCGTGGGTGGTCGGCATCCCGGCGACGTCGATCACGTCCTTTACGCCCAGGACAAGGCCGGAGAGCGGCCCTGCCCCGCCATTCGCGGTACGGTCGAGATGGGTCCAGCCCCGGACCTCGCCGTCGCGGGCGTCGATCCGGGCGAGGCAATCGCCAAGTGCCACCCGCTCAGGCTCCCACGAACCGGTGGCCCCAGAGCATGGGCGCGTCGTAGTTCCTGATTTCCCAGTCCGGCCCGATCTCGCGCCCGCCGTAGCCGTATTCCATCCAGAAGCCCGAGGGCGTCTGCAGGTAGAAGCTCTGCATATGGTCGTTGGAGTGCTTGCCCGGCTCGATCATCACCGGGATCCCCATGTCGCGGACCAGGTCGTAGCCATAGCCGACATCATCGTAGGACTTGGCCTCGATCATGATGTGCATCAGCTCGCCCGCCGGCCCCATCGGCCCGTCCTTCATCAGCGCGAGGGTGTGGTGGCGCGCGTTGCAGTGCATGAACACCGCATCGTTATCGTCCCAGGCGATGTAGTCGGATATGCGGAAGCCCATCACTTCCTCGTAGAATTTGGTCGCCGCCGGCAGGTCCTTGACCCAGTAGACCACGTGGCCGAGGCCGAGTGTGCCGGTCTTGTAACCGGCGATGCCGCGGCTGGGGGAGAACGCGGTGTTGGAGGCAAGCGGCCCGTAATAGAGTTCCTGGCGGTTGCCGATCATCGGGCAAGTGAAGCTGTAGAGCTTCTTGACCTTGCGCTGCTCGCGCATCGAGGCGTCATCCTCGGCAACGTGGACACCGCGGTCGCGCAGCGCGGCAACAGTGGCCTCGAGCTTCGCCTCGGTGCCCACTTCCCAGCCGATCGTCTCGACGCTGTCGCTGGCGTTCGGGTAAAGCGTGAAGCGGTGGTGATACTCGTCGATACGGTAGTCGATGGCCCCGTCGCGTTCGCGCGGCTCCATCCCGAAGACCTTTTCGAACAGCGCCCGCCACTCGTCCAGCTTGCTCACGTTGAGGGCGACATAGCCCAGGCTGTCAACGCCCATTTCCCCCACTCCTTCTTAACTTCAGCTAGCAACAAATTGTTCTGCATGAATATTGTCTGGCGACAAGCCGAGCCGGACGAGATGCACCCGGGCCGCCTCGATCATTCCCGGCGGGCCGCACAGGTAGGCTACCGTCGCGGGATCGAGCGGTCCATCGGCGCCCACCGCCTCGACCGGATTGCCGACCCGCGCCCCTTCCGGAGCGGGCCCGCGATCGACCGAAAGGGTGACCGCGAGGTTCGGCAGCCAGTGCGCGCGCAGTTCAAGCGGCTCGCGGTGGAACAGCCCTTCCGGGGTCTGGCAGCCAAAGCTGAGGTGGATCGGCGGCTTGCGGCCGGGTCGGCTGCGGATCGTGTCGATCATGCTCATCATCGGGGCGAGCCCGGTGCCGCCGGCGATCATCACGTGCGGCGCCTTGCTGCCCTCCTTCAGGAAGAACGCACCGTAAGGACCTGAAATTTCGACAACATCGTCGACTGCAGCCTTGCTTTGGAGCCACTGCGACATGACCCCTCCGGGCAGCAGGCGGATCAGCAGCTCGATCTTCGGCAGCTCCGCCGGGATCGACGAGATCGAGTAGCTGCGGGCCTGGTCGGTGCCGGGCACCTTGACCTGGATGAACTGGCCCGGGCGGAAATCGAGCCAGTGCCCCTCGGCCAGTTCCAGCTCAAGCCGGACGACATCGGACGCAACCTTCTCGACCGCGTTGACGAAGGCCTGGGCCTCGACCGGGCGGTTTTCGCCGACCGTGCTGTCGTATGGCAGGGTGAAGCGGCAGCTCCCCTTGGCTCCGGTCACGCAGAGCAGGCGATGGCCCGCCGCGCGTTCCGAGGCGAGCAGCGACGAGGCCGCCCCCGGCAGCGTTTCCGCCTCGCCCTCTACCAGTGTCGCCAGACAGCTCGAACAGCTCCCCGAACGGCACTGGTAAAGCAGCGGCAGGCCCGCCGCGAGCCCGGTTTCGAGCACGCTCCGGCCGGGTTCGACCGCCAGCTCATGCTCGACCCCGTCCGTGAACGCCAATGTGACCTTACCGCCCACCTGCGACCGCCTCAGTAGTTGTTCACGTCGTCGATCTTCTCGACGAAGTAGCCGGGCGCCTTGCCCTCCGCGAGCCGGCGCATGCGGATCGATGACGTCTTGGTCGCATTGGGCACGCCCCTGCCCGGCTTGGCGATCCCGCGGTTCCAGCGCGAGGCGACCTTGCGCCAGGTGATCGGCGAGACGTCGGTGGCAACGAGCTGTTCTTCGTCCCAGCCGGTGCCGTCGGCGTAGAATTCCTCCATCGCCTCGCGTGCATAGAGGTCACAGTCGTTGAAGCCGCGCAGGCACAGCGGCATGTAGACCCGGTCGAAGCGGTGCTTGAACGCCTTCTGGTCCTTCTCGGTCGGGCAGACGCGGACCATGACTTCCCAGTACTCGTACATGTCGTCGGTAATCGGCACGTACCATTCGTACTGGACGACGTGTTCTTCCGGCCAGTTCTCGACCATCAGGCAACCCGGCAGCACCACCGAGGTGCGGTAGAAGCGGCCATTGAGGTTCTCGATCTTGAGCCCGAGCTGTTCGTTCTCCAGCACCGGCTTCCAGCGGTCGGTGAACAGCCACTGCATCAGGCCCTTGGGCCCGTTCTCGTCCTCGATCAAGGTGATCGGTTCCTCGTGATCGGGGAGGATGCCCAGCGGCAGGACCCAGTTCAGGGCGTGGACGATAGTGTTGTCCATGTGGACGAGGATGTGGGCATTATCGAACCCGTTCTCGCAGGCGATGCGCCAGTTGCTCTGGCCGGTGCGGTGCATCCCCATCGCCACGGCGCCCTCGTCGAGGAGGCTCGGCGCATCGGGCCACAGCGGGTGCGGGAAGCGTTCGGAGTTCTCGGGAAAGCGGATCGGCAGGTCGCTCGACAGCGGCGGCACGTCTTCCAGCGGGAAATCGTCCTCGCGCACGAACACGAAGATCATGCCGGCCACTTCCTCGACCGGATATGAGGTGATCCCGGTCGTCCCG
Organism: Novosphingobium sp. FW305-C-111; assembly: GCF_058783565.1. NCBI lineage: Bacteria > Pseudomonadati > Pseudomonadota > Alphaproteobacteria > Sphingomonadales > Sphingomonadaceae > Novosphingobium > Novosphingobium sp. FW305-C-111. The sequence continues at coordinate 107,423 of NZ_JBYSYP010000008.1, read as the reverse complement.
ACCAGCGGATCGTTCGGGTTGGCAACGATGGTCGAGAGCTTGCCGTCGTCGAGATCGAAGGTGAAGCCGTGATACCAGCAGGTGATCGTGCTCTTGTTGAAGCACATCGGCTTCTGGCTGAGCCGCACCCCGCGGTGAAGGCACTGGTCCTTCAGCGCGAAAACCTTGCCGTCGACCCGGCGCAGCACGATCGGCACGCCGCAGATCTGGATGCCCTGGACTTCGTCCTCGGGCAGTTCCTCGGTGAACAGCGCCGGATACCAGTGGTTGATGAAGCCCCAGGCGGCATCCTTGTAGGGCTGGTACTGGCTCTGGGTCTTGCTGTCGTTCAGGCGCTTGTCGCTGGTGGTGTTGAGGCGCACCGTGGAGCGGCGGCGGACGGGCGTTGCGTCATTCATCTCGCACTTCCTTTCAGGGCATTTTCTTAAGTCATAGGTTTCAATTGGTTAGAGCTGGCCGGTGAGGAAGCGGGCGACGACATCGTCGTGCTCTTCGGGACGCTCCCACTGCGGCCAGTGCGCGCAGCCGCGCATGATGTACTTCTTCGCGCCGGGAATGATCGCCTCCAGCCGGTCGGCGGCATCTTCGCCGTGGATCGGGTTCTTGTCGGTCCACAACACCAGCGCCGGGCAGGCGATCTTCACGATGTCCGCTTCCTGCCAGTAGAACTCGGCAATGTTCGGCGCGAACAGGCGCTCGTAGTATTCGATCAGCGCAGTGCGGGTTTCGGGAATCGACCACAGCGCGCGGCGCAGATCGACGAGTTCGTCAGTCACCCCGCCCAGCGGCATCAGCCATTCGAGCCGCTTGCGCAGCAGCTCGGGCGTGGGGTTCATCAGCGCGTTGACCGAGGTTTCGCGCAGGGCATCGAGGTCGGAATCGCCTTCGTAGACATGCGCCGGATCGAGGTGCATCCCCCAGGTGGTGTTGAGGATGACCTTGGAGGTCCGGTCGGGATGATTGATCGCCATGTCATAGGCAATCCACCCGCCGAGCGACTCGCCCTCCACCACGGCCTTTTCGATGCCGAGGTGGTCCATCAGGTTGAGCAGCTGGTCGGTGAACTGGGTCAGCCAGTTCTCCTTTGCCCGCGGCGCCCCGTTCGAGAACACCGGCCGCGACGACATGCCGTGCCAGATGAAGTCGATGGCATGCGGCTGGCAGACCTTGGCCAGCCGGGTCATGTTGCGCGAATAGGTTTCGGCATGGCCGCCGCCGCCGTGAAGCAGGAACACGTGCTCGCCCTCGCCCGGCGCGGAGATCATGCGGGTGACGTACTTGCCGGTTTCGACGAATCGGGTCTCGGTCCCGAGCAGGTCCACGTGAATGGTCATGTTTTCTCCCCCGGCCGGGGCCATCCCCCGTGTCCGACAACGCAGAGGTGACAGACCTTAGATCGAAAATCAATTGAAATTCGATCTACAGTGAACGATGAGCTTGACTCGGTCGCGGGACCACGGCAGATATAGTTTAAGCCTAAAATAAATGAACCGCCGGGGAGCTAACGCGAAGGGAGCGCTTGATGACTCACGTTGAAAACCGGATGCGCCGGACCAATCATTTCAAGCTCGGCACGTTCTCCACCAACTGCTCCAGCGGCATGTCGGTGACGAAGATCCCCGAGCGCTGGGACGCAAGCTGGGAAAGCAACCTCGCCCTCGCCCGCCTGCTCGACGATGCCGGTATCGACTTCATGCTCCCGATCGCGCGGTGGATCGGTTACGGCGGCGAAACCAACTTCCATGGCCATGTGCTGGAAACGATGACCTGGGCGGCGGGCGTGCTCGCCTCGACCAGCCGGATTTCCGCGATCGCCACGATCCACACCGCCTGCAACCACCCGGTCGTGATCGCCAAGCAGATTGCCACGATCGACGCCATCGGCCGCGGCCGGGCCGGGCTCAACATCGTCGCCGGCTGGAACAAGCCCGAATACGAAGCGCTGGGCCTGACCCTGGCTGACGATCACGAGACCCGCTATGCCTATGCGCAGGAGTGGTTCGACATCATCCAGGCGCTGTGGGAAAAGACCGGCAGCTTCGACATGAAGACCGCCCACTTCGACCTCAAGGGGGTCGAGGCCGAGCCCAAGCCGGTCAACGGCCGCCCGCCGATCCTCAACGCCGCCGGATCGGGCCTCGGCCGCGAATTCGCCACCCGCAACGCCGACTTCCTGTTCACCTCGGTCATCGACTTCGACCGCAGCCGCGAGGAAATCGCCGAACTCAAGCAGCAGGCCGCCGACCAGGGCCGCTACGTCGACGTGCTGACCTTCAGCCACGTGGTCTGCCGCCCGACCGAGAAGGAGGCGCAGGACTACCTGCAGTACTTCGCCAAGGACAATGCTGACTGGGAAGCGGTCGACAACCTCGTCCGCCTGCAGTTCGCCCACGCCCAGAGCTTCCCTCACGACCTCCTCGCCTTGATTCGAGACCGTTTCGCCATGGGCCACGGCGGCATTCCGCTGATCGGCACGCCCGAACAGGTCGCCGACGGGATTTGCCAGCTCCACGAACTCGGCCTCGGCGGGACGACCCTTTCATTCGTCGATTACGGCAAGGAATTCCCGTACTTCCGCGACAATGTCCTTCCGATCCTCGAGGCCCGCGGAATCCGCCGGCCAGACTGATCGGACCTCTGAGTTTCCACCCCTGCCGGGACGCTGGCGCAGGCTGGCGTCCCGGCCTTTTTTTTTGAACTGCTACGCCCGGCTGCTGCAGTGGCCCCATTGCGCTGCATATATGATTGAACCAACCTGTCGGGATGAGATGCCATCTGCTCGCTGCTGCTGCAGTCACCACTCTGATGCTGTCGCCGATCACGGTGCGTGCGGAAGCAACAGCGCCACGTTACCACGCCGGAGACATCTGGGAGATCACTGTAACCCGCGATTCCACCAGGACGGGAAGCGACGGCTCATCAGGCTCTTCTCACGATCGGGATGTGCTGATCCAGACCATCGAGAGCACTGACCAGGAGGGAGCGGTGATGCGCTTCGACCTCCCCGGGACGATGAAGCCCGAGGAACGGCAGGGCGCGTGGCAGTGGCCCGCCCGGGTACTGAAGCGGCCCGATGGCAGCCTCAATCTGCTCAACCAGAACGATCTCGAGTCCCGCCTCGATCAATGGCTTGGCCGGGCCCAGCTGCCACGGGCCGCCTGCGGCAAGTGGATCTTCACCTGGAATGCCTTCAAGATCGAGTGCGACCCCCTGTCTGTCCTCGAGATTGTCCGGACTTTCGATCCGCAGCTGCCGACCTTGCAGGACGGGGCTGTGTACCACGACCCCAGCGCGGCGGCGCCGTCACGGCTTGCCAGCCGAACCGGCCCAGGCGGCGGGAGCCCGTTCTCCGCACACATGGACATCGACGAAAAAGCGGTGGCCCGGTCCAGGGCAGAAGGCGACGTCGTGGCCGGAGAGGTGACAGGCAAGGCGGTGACGCTGGAAGCGGCGCTTGCAACTCGCGCGCAGGAGCAGATCTCCGGAACGATCGATGTGGCGATTGGAACAGATGAAGCCAGCAGAGTGCGCGAGATCAAGACCACCACTGCTCTGACCGTGCGCGAAGTGGATGGAACAGTCACGACCCAAGAAGAAACTTAACTGCTTCAACGGAAACCGCTTTCTCACGGGACGGACTGAAGGCCCAGTCTTCCCGAAGAACCCGCCTTGGTGAACAAGCGGAACCAAGCGGGTCTTGCCGGGTAATGGTCCCGATGAAACGCAACCGCCAGCTCGCCCTCGCCGCCGCCGTGACCGCGGCCGTCCTTCTCTCCGGCTGCGCCGGGGTGCTCGCCGGGCGGCACCCGGTTGGCAATTCGAACGTGCCAGAGCCGGCCAAGCCTGTCGAACTCGATCGCTACCTCGGTCACTGGTTCGAGATCGCTCGTTACGAGCAGGGTTTCCAGAAGGATTGCGACGGCGTCACCGCCGATTACACCAAACGCGCGGACGGCAAGATCGACGTGCTCAACCGCTGCCGCAAGCCGGACGGGAAGATGAAGGACGCCAAGGGCGTCGCAAAGATCGTCGACCCGTTGACCAACGCCAAGCTCAAGGTCAGTTTCTTCGGACCGTTCTATGGCGACTACTGGGTTCTCGATCACGCCGACGACTACAGCTGGTCGATCGTCGGCGAGCAGAGTGGACGCTACCTCTGGCTGCTTTCGCGGTCCGCCAACCCGTCCGAAAGCGAGAAGCAGGCCCTTATCGCCCGGGCGGCGGCGCTGGGCTACGATACCTCGATGCTGCGGATCACGCGGCAGCCGTAAGCGCTACTCGCCGCCCGCGCCGAACTTCACCACGGCCTTCTCCGGCATATAATACCGCTCCATCCGGCGCCTGAGGTCTTCGGGTATCGGCTGAGAACCCTTCGCGTTGGCGTCGGTAAACAGCAGCGTCTGGTGGACGCGCATGCGATGTTCGCCGCGGCAAGAGACGTCGTGGCACAGGTCGAACGAGCTGGTGCCGAAGCGGGTGACCGAGGTTTCGAAGGTCAGGCGGTCGCCCATCATCGAGCGGCCGGTGAAGTCGACGTTGAAGTGGACGGTCGGCGTGGCGAGGTTGCGATGGAACAGCAGGCCGGAAAAGCTCGCCTCCAGCGCGTCCTCGAACCAGTCTTCGACCACGCCGTTGATCATCTCGAAATAGCGCGCGTAGAACACGATCCCTGCCGGGTCGCAGTGCGCGAACCGCACGAGCACCTCGCGTTGGTAGGCCGGCATCAGGTCACTCCCCCTCCCGCCAGGACTTGCCGGGCAATGACGAGCTTCTGCACTTCCGAGGCCCCTTCGTAAATCCGCAAGGGCCGGATCTCGCGCAGCAGTTCTTCCACCACCTGCCCCGAGACCACCCCGAGCCCGCCGTGGAGCTGGACCGCCTTGTCGATCACAACTTGTGCCTGGTCGGTGGCGAAAAGCTTGGCCATCGCCGCCTCGCGGGTGACGCGGCCCTGGCGCACGTCCTTGGTCCAGGCCGCGCGGTAGACGAGCAGCGCGGCGGCATCGACGTCGAGCGCCATTTCGGCAAGCTGGGCCTGCGCGATTGGCTGGTCGGCCAGCGTCGCGCCGAACAGGTGACGGCCCTTGACCCGCGCGAGCGCTTCATCGAGCGCGCGCCGGGCCATGCCGAGCGCGGCGGCACCCACGGTCGAGCGGAACACGTCGAGGTTGGCCATGGCCTGGGCGAAACCCGCCCCGGCGCTGCCGATCAGCGTGCCCTTCGCCAGCTTCATGTCGTTGAAACGCAGCGTTGCCAGCGGATGCGGCGCGGAAACCTGGATGCGCTCGGCGATTTCCAACCCCGGCGTATCCGCATCGATCACCAGCGCCGAAAGGCCGCGCGCACCGGGCGCCTCGCCGGTGCGCAGGAACGTGACGTAGAAATCCGCGATGCCGCCGTTGGAGATATAGGTCTTCGCCCCGTTCACGACGTAGTGATCGCCTCGGTCCTCGGCGGTCGAGGCGGTGGCGGCGACGTCGGAGCCGCTGTCGAGCTCGGTCAGGGCGAAGGCGGCGACAAGCTCGCCGCTGGCCACGCCGGGCAGGTACTTCGCTTTCTGCGCATCGCTGCCGAACTGCGAGATCACCCCGCTGCCCAAACCCTGCATCGCGAAGACGAAGTCGGCGAGGCCATAGTGGCGGGCCAGCGTCTCGCGGATCAGGCAGAGCGAGCGGACGTCGAGGTTTTCGAACAAGCCGCCGTGGCTGGCCGGCACGCAGTAACGCAGCCACCCGCCCTCGCCCAGCAGCCGCACGATGACCTTGCACGCCGCGTCGACGTCGCCGTGGTGCTGCGCCAGCGGGGCGATGTGCTCACCCGCCCATGCGTCCAGCGCGCGGGCCAGCGCGCGGTGGTGGTCCTCGAGGAACGGCCAGTCGAGAAAGCTCGTGTCGGCCACCTCAGTTGCCCTCGAACACCGGTTCCTGCTTGGCGACGAAGGCGTTGTAGGCGCGCTCGAAGTCCTTCGTCTGCATGCAGATTGCCTGGGCCTGCGCCTCGGCCTCGATCGCCGCGTCCAACCCCATGTCCCATTCCACGTTGAGCTGGTTCTTGGTCATGGCGTTGGCGAAGTTCGGCCCGGCGGCGATCTGCCCGGCCATCGTCATCGCCTCGTCCATCAGCGCGCTGGCATCGACGATGCGGTTGAAATAGCCCCAGTGCTCGCCCTCGGCGGCAGTCATGTTGCGGCCGAAGAACAGCAGTTCGCTCGCCCGGCCCTGCCCGATGATCCGCGGCAGGATCGCGCAGGCGCCCATGTCGCAGCCGGCCAGGCCGACGCGGTTGAACAGGAACGCGACCTTGGCCTCGGGCGTGGCGATGCGCAGGTCGGAGGCCATCGAGATGATCGCCCCCGCCCCGGCGCAAATCCCGTCGACCGCTGCAATCACCGGCTGCGGGCAATGGCGGATCGCCTTGACGAGGTCACCGGTCATCCGGGTGAAATCGAGCAGTTCGGGCATGTCCATGCGGACCAGCGGGCCGATGATCTCGTGCACGTCGCCGCCCGAGCAGAAGTTGCCGCCGGCCCCGGTAATCACTACCGCCTTGACCTCGCGAGCATAGACCAGCGCGCGGAACAGGTCGCGCAGCTCGGCATAGGATTCGAAGGTCAGCGGGTTCTTGCGCTCGGGCCGGTTGAGCGTGACGGTGCCGATGCCTTCGGCGAACGACCACAGAAAATGAGCCGGCTGGTAAGTGGCGGGGTTCATTCGTCCTCCGGGGATTGCGGGGCGCCGCGCAGCGCGGCGTTCAATTTGGTGGTGAGGCCGAGCATGGCGTCCATGTCGGCGTCGGACATTTCGGCGAACAGCGAATCGACCAGCGCCTCGTGCCGCTCGGCCATCTCGCGGAAGGCGGCGCGGCCCTCTTCGCTGAGGATGACCCGCTGGGCGCGGCGGTCTTCGGGATCGGCTTCGCGCAGGATCAACCCGTCCTCGACCAGCCGGCCGACGAGGCCGGTGAGGTTGCCGTTCGAGACGAGCAGATGGTCGGTCAGCTGCGACATCGTGATCGGCGCAGTCTCGCGGTAGAGCGCGGAGAGCACGTCGAAGCGCGGCAGGGTGCTGTCGAACTCGGTCTTGAGATAGGCGCGGATGCGCTTCTCGATAATCGTGGTCGCACGCAGCATCCGCAGCCAGACGCGCAAGGACTGCTTGGCGTGGGGTTCGGCCATTACATCACTTCTCCACCGGCGATGGCAATCGACTGGCCGTTGACCGACCCGGACAGCGGGTCGCACAGCCACAGCACTGCCGCAGCAACTTCCTCCGGCTTGATCAAGCGCTTCTGCGGATTGTCGCGGACAAATTCGGCGAGCGCGGCTTCGCGGGTCATGCCGGTCTTCTCGATCACGTTGTCGAGGCTGCGCTGGACCAGTTCGGTATCGGCAAAGCCGGGGCACACCGCATTCGCCGTCGCCGAGGTGCGGGCGAGTTCGAGCGCGAGGGTGCGGGTCAGGCCGATGACCCCGTGCTTCGCCGCGGCATAGGCGCCGGTATAGGCATAGCCCCTGAGGCCCGATGTGCTGGCGACGGTGACGATCCGCCCGTTCTGCGCCTTGGCGACCTCCCCCAGCACGGCCCGGGTGCAGAAGAACGCGCCGGTCAGGTTCACCGCGATCATCTGCTGCCACAGCGCGGTCGAGGTCCTGGCCAACGGCGCGGTCTCGGCCCCGCCGGCGTTGTTGACGAGGATCGAGACCGGGGCGAGCGCCCGGGCCTCCGCCATCGCCGCCTCGACCGAGGCTTCATCGGTGACGTCCATCGCGATCGCCGCCGAGCCCGGCAGCGTTGCCACGATTTCTTCCAGCGGTTCCTTGCGGCGGCCCATCAGGGTGACGCGCGCGCCGGCCCCGTGGAGCGCGCGGGCAATCGCCGCGCCGATCCCGGTACCGCCGCCGGTGATGACCGCGTGATGGGCGGAAAGGTCCGGCATCACACCGCCATCGTGAACATCTGCGCCGCGCGGGCCATGTTGCGCGACAGCTGGACGAACCCGCCGCGGTATTGCTTCGGCGGCTCGGCCCCTGCCCCTTCGAAGCCGAGTTCGGCGGCGGCGCGCAGGGTCCAGTGCGGGTCGATCAGGTGCGGCCGGGCCAGCGCGCAAAGGTCTGCGCGGCCCGAGGCGAGGATCGAGTTGACGTGGTCGACTTCGTAGATGTTGCCCACGGTCATAGTCTTGACCCCCAGCTCGTTGCGGATCTCGTCGGCAAACGGGGTCTGGAACATCCGGCCATAGACCGGCTTTTCCGCCTTGGTTGACTGGCCCGAGGAGACGTCGATCAGGTCGGCCCCGGCATCGCGGAAGGCGCGCGCGATCTCGACCGCTTCGTCGGGGGTGACCCCCGCCTCGCCGACCCAGTCATGCGCGGAAATGCGCACCGACATCGGCTTGTCCGCCGGCCAGGCCTCGCGCATCGCCGCGAAGACCTCGAGCGGATAGCGCAGCCGGTTTTCGAGGGAGCCGCCGTATTCGTCGGTGCGGGTGTTCTGGGTTGGCGTGATGAAGCTGGCGATCAGGTAGCCATGCGCGGCGTGAAGCTCGATCATGTCGAACCCGGCCCGGTCGGCGCGGCGGGTGGCAGCGACGAACTGATCGCGCACTTCGTCCATGTCGGCGCGGGTCATTGCCCGCGGTTTCTGGTTGCGCGGCCCGTAAGGCACGTCGCTTGCGGCGATCAGCGGCCAGTTGCCCTCGGGCAGCGGCTCGTCGATCCCGTCCCAGGCGAGGCGGGTCGACCCCTTCGAGCCGGAGTGGCCGATCTGCAGGCAGAACCGGGCCCCGCTCTGGCCGTGGACGTAATCGACGATCCGCTTCCACGCCGCGGCCTGCTCGTCGTTCCAGATGCCGGTGCAGCCGGGCGTGATCCGCCCGGTCGGCGAGACGCAGGTCATCTCGGTATAGACCAGCCCTGCCCCGCCCATCGCGCGGGCGCCGTAGTGGACGAGGTGGAAATCGTTCGGCACCCCGTCGACCGCGCTGTAGGTCGCCATCGGGCTCATCACCACGCGGTTCTCCACCTTCATGCCGCGCAGCGACAGCGGCGTGAACATCGGCGGGACCGGGGCATGGCCCTGCTCTCCGAAAGCACGGCTGGCGAACTGGCTTTCCAGCCGGGCGAGCCATGCCGGATCGCGCAGGCGCAAGTTCTCGTGGCTGACGCGCTGGCTGCGGGTGAGCAGCGAATAGGTGAACTGCCACGGCTCGAGCGCGTCGAGATAGCGGTCGACTTCCTCGAACCAGCCCATCGAATTCTTCGCCGCCGATTGCAGCTTGAGCACTTCGACGTGGCGCTCTTCCTGGTACTGGGCGAGCCCTTCCTTGAGCGGCAACTCGCTGTCGGCAAGGACGTCGGCCAGCTTGATCGCATCCTCGAAGGCGAGCTTGGTGCCCGAGCCGATCGAGAAGTGCGCGGTGTGCGCTGCATCGCCGAGCAGGATCAGGTTGCCGTCGTACCACTGGTGGCACAGCACGCGGGGGAAGTTGATCCAGGCCGAGCCGCGGATGTGGCCGGCATTGGTCATCAGCGGATGGCCGCCAAGGTAATCCGCGAAGATTGTCTCGCAAGTCCGGCAGTTCTCCTCCTGGCTCATCTCGCCGAAGCCCCACTTGTCGTAGGTATCGGGCTGGCATTCGACGATGAAGGTCGAGGTATCCTTGTCGAAGCGATAGGCATGGGCCCAGACCCAGCCGTGCTCGGTCTCTACGAAGATGAACTTGAACGCGTCGAACAGCTGGTGCGTGCCCAGCCACACGAACTTGTTGGGGCGCACGTCGATATCGACCTTGAAGGTCTCTTCCCGCGCGGCGCGGATGCGGCTGTTGAGCCCGTCGCTGGCGATGACGAGGTCGAAGTCCTTGTAGGCCTCCAGCGTCGGATCGACCTCGACCTCGAAGTGCTGGATCACGCCCAGCTCGCGGGCGCGGTCCTGGAGGATGTTGAGCAGGCGCTTGCGGCCGATGCCGATGAAGCCGTGGCCGGTGGAGCTGACCATCTCGCCGTTCACGTGGACGTCGATATCGTCCCAGTGGGCAAGCTCGGCCTCCATTGTCGCGGCGCTGAGCGGATCGTTGGCGCGCAGATTGGCCATGGTCTGGTCGGAAAAGACCACGCCCCAGCCGAACGTGTCGCCCGGCTTGTTGCGCTCGAACACCTCGACCTGCACGTCGGGAACGCGCAGCTTCATCGAGATCGCGAAATAGAGTCCCGCGGGACCACCGCCGACACAGGCAATCCTCATCGCACCATTACCCTTCATTGAGCCCGGCGGACGTACCGCGCGAAGTTTCAAGCTTAAAATAAGTTTCTGTCAAGGCCCGCACCTTGCGCGAGCGCAAATTGGCTCAGGAAAAGGCCTGGATGCCGGTCTGCGCCCGCCCGAGGATCAGGGCATGGACATCGTGCGTGCCCTCATAGGTGTTGACCGCTTCGAGGTTCATGACGTGGCGGATCACCCCGTATTCGTCGGAAATGCCGTTGCCGCCGTGCATGTCGCGCGCCACCCGGGCGATATCGAGCGCCTTGCCGCAGTTGTTGCGCTTGATCAGGCTGATCGCCTCGGGTGCGAGCTGCCTGGCGTCCATCAGCCGCCCTGCATGGAGCGCGGCGGAAAGGCCGAGGGTGATCTCGGTCTGCATGTCGGCCAGCTTCTTCTGGAACAGCTGCGTCGCCGCGAGCGGCCGACCGAACTGCTTGCGATCGAGGCCATACTGGCGCGCGGCGTGCCAGCAGAACTCGGCCGCGCCCATCGCCCCCCAGGCAATTCCGTAGCGCGCGTTGTTGAGGCACCCGAACGGCCCGCCGAGGCCGGAAACATTGGGCAGCAGGCGGTCTTCGGGGATTTCGACATTGTCGAGCACGATCTCGCCGGTAACCCAGGCGCGCAGCGAGAACTTGCCCTCGATCTTCGGGGTGGAGAGCCCCTTGTCGCCGCGCTCGACCACGAAGCCGCGAATCCTGCCGTCCTCGGTCTTGGCCCAGACCACCATCACGTCGGCAAACGGCGAGGAGGTGATCCACATCTTCGCGCCGTTCAGCACGTAACCGTTAGCGGTCTTCTTCGCGGTGGTGCGCATCGAGCCGGGATCGGAGCCGGCATCGGGCTCGGTCAGCCCGAACGAGCCGATCCATTCGCCGCTGGCCAGCCTTGGCAGGTAGCGCTGCTTCTGCTCCTCGGTGCCGTAGGCATAGATCGGCCACATCACCAGGCTCGACTGCACCGACATCGCCGACCGGTATGCCGAATCGACCCGCTCGACCTCGCGCGCGACGAGGCCGTAGGCGACGTAGGACACGCCCGGGCAATCGTAGCCGTGCAGCGTCACCCCGAGCAGCCCCTGCGCCCCGAACTTCTCCATCAGCGCGCGGTCGCACTGCTCCAGCCGGTTGTCGTTCTTGACGATCGGTGCGAGATGCTCGTCGGCAAAGGCGCGGGCGGTGTCGCGGACCATCCGTTCCTCTTCGGTCAGCTGGCTTTCGAGGAGCAGCGGATCCTCCCACGCGAACGAGGGCCAGCTCACTTTCTTCTCGGACATCGCACGCGCTCCTGTCGATTTATTTTAAGCTTAAAATAAAATCCTCACCCAGGCAAGAGGCATATCCTGACGCTTTGCATGCGCGCGTGGATCAGGGTTAAACCCTGTCAGGCGAGCAAAGCGGCCGTCGGCACGTAATCATAGCCGAGATCACGCGCCACGGCCTCGTACGTCACCTGGCCCTCGTGGACGTTCAGCCCGGCAGCCAGATGCGGGTTCGCCTTCAGCGCGGCCTTCCAGCCTAGATCGGCGATGCGCAAGGCGTGCGGCAGGGTCACATTGTTGAGGGCATACGTACTCGTCCGCGCCACCGCGCCAGGCATGTTGGCCACGCAATAGTGGACGATGCCGTCGATCACATAGGTCGGCTCGGCATGGGTCGTAGCGCGCGAGGTCTCGAAGCAGCCGCCCTGGTCGATGGCGACATCCACCAGCACCGCACCGAGCTTCATTGTCGCGAGCATTTCGCGGGTGACGAGCTTGGGCGCTGCCGCGCCGGGAACCAGCACTGCGCCGATGACGAGATCGGCCTCGGCGACTTCCGCAGCCAAGGCGGCCCGCCCTGAATAGAGTGTCCGCGCGCGGCCCTCGAAGTGGCTGTCGAGCCGCTCGAGCACCGCCGGATCGCGGTCGAGGATGGTCACGTCGGCACCGAGGCCCACTGCCATCTGCGCGGCGTTGAAACCCACGACGCCGCCGCCGATCACCACGACCTTGGCCGGCAGGACGCCGGGAACCCCGCCCAGCAGCACACCGCGTCCGCCGTGCGCCTTTTCGAGCGCGGTCGCGCCGGCCTGGATGCTCATGCGGCCCGCGACCTGGCTCATCGGCTTGAGGAGAGGCAGCGAATTGTCTGCCCCGGTCACCGTCTCATAAGCGATCGCGGTCACCCCGGAGCTGACCAGGTCGGCGGTCTGCGCGGGATCGGGTGCGAGATGCAGGTAGGTATAAAGGATCTGCCCTTTGCGGAGCTGTGCTCGCTCGGCCGCCTGCGGCTCCTTGACTTTCACCACCATCTCGCATTCGGCGAAGATTTCCGCTGCAGACCGGCGGATCGATGCGCCTGCCGCTTCGTAGTCCGCGTCCGACGCGCCGATGCCGCTGCCCGCCCCCATCTCGACCCACACCTCGTGACCGTGCGCCACGAGTTCGCGGGCGCTTTCGGGGGTCAGGCCGACGCGGTATTCGTGGTTCTTGATTTCCTTGACAGTGCCGACACGCATGGCTGCTCTCCAAGTGGCCTCGCTACGCGGGTATAATGCACGATCACAACGGGGGTTTCTTGCCAGACTTTTGCATTCTTTCGCGAGAAGTGGCATAATATCCCGACTATACGTGTTCTATCGGGATATTTTTGTGGATTCGATCGACAGGCAGATCGCCACGGCGCTCCAAGCCGACTCCTCGCGCTCGATTGCCGAATTGGCCCAACTGGTCGGCACGTCCACCTCTGCCTGCCATCGGCGGATCAAATCGCTCGAAGCCGCGGGCCTGATTTGCGGCTATTCTGCGGTGCTCGATCCGCATCGGCTTGGTCTGACCCTCCAGGCCTTCGTCGAGATCACCCTCACCAGTCAGAGTCGTGAGGCAATGGACAGCTTCGAGCAGGCAGTCGGGGACTTCGACGACATTCTTGAATGCCACCTGATGTCGGGCAGCGCAGACTACATCCTACGGATCGCCGCGCGCGACGTCGAACAGTTCGACCGCATTCACCGCGAATGCCTGGCCCGTTTGCCGGGAGTGAGCGTCATGCGATCGAGCTTCGCCATCCGCACGATCAAGCCATGGCGCGGCTATCCGGCCAAATAGAGGGTCGACCCTGCAGCGAAGCCATGGAAGCAGTCCTGGTCCACTCGTCGCCATCGCGAACCTCTGGTCGCCAGGAGCCTTCAGTCCGGACGAACGCTGCCGCCAAGACTCGGTTGACCTCCGAAATCCTTGGACGGAAGATTGTCGCTACTCGCAAGTGTGAATGGTTGGGCCTTTGGGCTGGTTAGGACTTGCTAACGGGCACAGCCCGCGCAATTGGAACACCCTTACCTACGAGAGATCGATTTTTGGCCAGACCGACAAAGCCACTTATTACTCGCGAAATGGCGACCCGAGCTGCCCTGGGGGTCATCGACGCCGAGGGTCTCGAGGGCTTCAGCCTCAATCTCGTCGCCAAGGCGATGGGCGTGAAGGCGCCGTCGCTGTACCATCACTTCAAGGACAAGGCCGAATTGCTCGCCGAGGTCGCGCGACATATCCTGCTGGACACGAAATTTCGGCCCGAGATGGCCGAAACCTGGGAAGAGCGCGCACTGTTCCTTTGCATCGAGACGCGACGCGGACTGCTCAAGCATCCGAACGCGGCGCCGCTGATCCTGCAATTTTTCCCACGGCACATGCTGCTGAAGGCCTATGAGGACGCTGCGGGGGATTACCCGAACGTCCCCGGCATGACGCTGGCGATGCTCGAGGCGACAGAAAAGCTGACCTACGGGTCTGCCCTCTTCGCGGCGGCGGCGCAGGTGCGCGGAGTACCGTCGCTCCCCCCGGTCGATGCGACGCGATTTCCGCTGCTAGCCGCAGCCGCTGCCGAGGGTGGTGACGATGAGCAGGTCTTCATTGGCGCCATGCGGATGTTGCTTGCCGGGATCCGTTCGTTCGCCAGCGGGACGCCCGCAGGCTGATCATTCCGTCGCGAAGATCGCCGAACTCACCGTCGGCGCACCAGGCCCGCCTGCGATCAGACAGGTCCACGCATCCGGAACCGGGTTGCACGATCCCCCGCGCAGCACCCGCACGGCTTCGACCGCGATCCCGATGCCGTGGACAAATCCAGGCGCAAGGTTGCCACCCGATGTGTTCTCGAAGCAGGTCTCCCCAGCCTTTCTGAGTCCGTTGGGCCACCGACAGGAGATGGACCGGAACCTTGCGCATGTCCCGCGTACGTTCAGCGGACACCAGCACTAGCACGCCGGCGCCGTCGTTTTCCCGTCTGCAGTCGAAAAGCCGGAACGGCTCGGTGATCCAGCGACTTTTGCGGTACTTGTCGAGGTCCAGCTCTGCCCCGAACGCCGTCGCTTCGGGGTTGCGACTGCCGTGTGGATACGACGCGCGGACCAGTTCCCGGCCCCGTCGCGGTCACGTAGCTCGTGCGGGGTCCCATTCGAGTGGAAGCGACTCGATCGCGATGACCGTGCCAATCCGGAACCCGTGGCGCACGCCCGGCCTTGCAGCGCCTCATTATCTATGACAATTAGATTTGTACAAGCCCGGGAGAGAAACGTGGCGAAACAATTCGACTACATTATCGCGGGAGCCGGCGCAGCCGGTTGCGTCCTGGCCTACAGATTGTCCGAGGATCCGAAAAATCGTGTCCTCCTTCTCGAGGCGGGTCCGTCGGACCGTCATTCTGATCCACATGCCGAAGGGCAGCGCCAAGATCATGGCCGACCCGCGCTAACTTTGGGCGCACGAGAGCACGCCTGCCCCATGGACTGCCGGCAAATCCGAGTGGTGGGTGCGAGGAAAGGTCCTTGGCGGTTCCACATCGATCAACGGGATGATGTACGTCCGCGGCATGCCAGCAGATTTCGACGGCATCGCGGAACTGTCGAGCGACGACTGGAACTGAGAGCACATCGGAGCTGCCTATGCTGCGATGGAATCGCATGAACTCGGCCCTGCGCCCACGCGTGGCGGGAACGGCCCGCTCAAAGTAAGCCTTCCGACTCAACGGGACGAACTGTCCGATGCACAGATCGCTGCGGGGCGAGCCATGGGCTGGGGTGCGAAGGAGGACATGAACGAGCCGGACGATGCGGTCGCCATCGGCTACGCGCCGCGCACCGTCTGGCGACGCAAACGGCAGAGCGCAGCCGTCGCCTTCCTGCGCCCGGCACTGCGCCGCCCTAATTTGACCGTCGTGACAGAGGCGACCGTCGACCGGGTCCTGTTCGAGGACAAGCGGGCGATCGGTGTACGGGTGATCGTGAAAGGCGTACCGCACGAGCATCTGGCCGTCCGCGAAGTCATCGTCGCCGGCGGGACCCTCTCGAGCCCCGCCATCCTCGAACGCTCCGGGATCGGCGATCCGGCGTTGCTCAAAGCGCTCGACATTCCGATCGTCCAGGCCAACCCGCAGGTCGGGGAAAACCTGATCGAGCACCGGGCGATCATCATTCAGGCCAGGCTCAAGCGGAACATCTCGCACAACCGGCAATATGGTGGGTGGCGATTGCTGAAGAACGCGCTGCGCTACGCATTCGGCCTGGACGGCTTGCTTTCGGCCGCAGCTTACGAGATCGTCGGCTGGCTGAAGACAGATCCGGGCCAGAACCGCCCCAACGGCCAGATCCTTGTTGCGCCGTTCAGCTTCGACATGAGTGACCGCACCAAGGTTGAGACGACCCCGGGCATGCACGTGACGGCCTACGACCTGCGGCCGACCTCGCGGGGGTGCATCCATATTGCCACCACCGATCCGGAAGGACCCGCCAACCTCGATGCGCACCACCACGAAACCGAAGGTGACCGAAAGGAACTCGTCGCGCTGGTTCGAACCGTGCGCGAATACATGGCCCAGGAGCCGCTCGCCGGCCTGATCGCCGAGGAAACCTCGCCCGGCCCTCAGTATCAGACCGATGAAGACATCCTGGCGGCCTATGACCAGTTCGGAACGTGCGGATACCACGCCGTGGGAAGCTGCCGGATGGGTGCGGACGCGGATTCCGTGGTCGATCCTGAACTCCGGGTTCGCGGGGTTCAAGGGCTGCGGGTGATGGACACCTCGATCATGCCGGTAATCCCTTCGGGCAACACCAACGGCCCCACGATGGTAATGGCCTGGCGCGCCGCCGACATCATCCTCCGCGACGCGCCGGAGTGAGGCCTAAGCTTGGCGCTTCGGTACGTGGATCACCTTCGGGCGGGTGAATTCCTTGAGCCCATCGAGCCCGTTTTCGACCCCGAATCCCGACTGCTTCGCGCCGGCTAACGGCGTCACCGGGCTGCTGTTCAGGTTGTCGTTGATCCACACGGTGCTGGTATCCATGCGCTCGGCGATCTCCACCGCTTGCTCGATGTCGCCGGACCAGACCGCCCCTGCCAAACCATAGATGGTGTCGTTGGCACGGCCGATGACCTCGTCGACGTCGGAGAAGCGCATTAGCGGCAGGACCGGTCCGAACGCTTCCTCGGTGACCACCGGCGCATCGTCCGGAGGATTGTCGACCAGCGTGATCGGCACGTAGTAGCCGCCATTGTCCGGAACAGACGCGCCCTCGAGCAACGTGAGCCCCGAAATTCGCGCCTCATCGATCAGCTTGCGCACCCGGTCGAATTGCGGACGGTTCTGGATCGGCCCGAACTGGACGCCCTGCTCCGCGCCGTCGCCGACGACCGCGTCCTGCGCGAGCTTGTGGAGCGCATCCCGCATCCGCTCATAGATGGCATCGTGGATGTACAGGCGCTTTGTCGCGACGCAAATCTGCGCGGAGTTGAAGAAGGCGCCGTGGAACAGCCGGGGCGCCACTTCGGCGACATCGACATCGGGCACGACGATGCACGCATCATTGCCGCCCAGTTCCAGCGTGATCCGCTTGAGATCGCGTGAGGCGGTTTCCATGACACGCTTGCCGGTGGCCGTGGAGCCGGTGAAGCTGATCTTTGCGAAACCCGGATGCGCCGTCATCAACGGATTAAGGCCGTTGTCACCCGACAGCGCGTTGAGCACGCCCGGCGGCAGAACGTCGCGCCACATCTCACCCAGCTTCAAGGTGCACAGCGGCGTAAACGGCGACGGCTTGAGGACGATGGTGTTGCCGGTGAGCAGTGCTGGCGCGATCTTCCATGCCGCCAGCAGCAGCGGGAAGTTCCAAGGAACGATTCCCGCCACGACCCCCAGCGGTTCATGGCTGACGATGACCTGGCGGACGTCGTCTTCCTCGACCACTTCCGGAGCGAGTTCCTGCTGCGCGACCGCGCGCAGCCAGAACGCCGCGCCCAGCACTTCGCCGTGCGCAGCCTCGAGCGGGCGGCCCTGCTCGCGTACGAACAGGGCGGCGAGCGCCGTTGCATTGGCTTCGACCCGCTCGGCCATGGCAACGAGCAGCCCCGCCCGCTCGGCCCACGCGCGTTGGCGCCAGGCGGGTAATGCCGCCTGCGCCGCCGCGACGGCGCGGTCTAGTTCCGCTTGCCCGGCGCGCGGCGCTTGCGCAAAGACTTGCCCGGTTGCGGGGTTGTTCACATCGACAGCTTCGGGGGTTACCACCCCCGAGCCGTCGATAGTCAGCGTGAACTTTCCGGCGAAGTCCATCGCCTTAGAACTTGAAGCCGACTTCGACATAGATCTCGCGAGGATTCTCGACGAAAGCCGACAAGTCCGCGAGGACGCCAGGACCGGTCGTACCGGTGCCCGTACCGCCCGTGAAGGGAATGTCGTTCGCGCTGGTCACGACTTTGCGATTGGTCAGGTTGCGCCCGATGACGCCCACCGACCAACGGTCATCCGCCCCGTTGAGTCGGATCGCAGCGTCAACCTTCGCGAACTCGTTCTGGACCCCATCGGGGCGCAGCGTGTCGGTGAAGTTGTACTTCGAGGTGTACGAGACGTCGCTCGACAGCTCGAGAGTCATGTCGCCGCCCACCGGAGTCTCGTATGACGCACCGAGCCGTCCGGAGAAGCGCGGCGCTTTGGGCGGGGTGCGACCGCTGTAGTCCTGGCTGGTGAAGGCACCGTTCGGCGCAGCCAGCTTGTTGCAGCCGTTGGCGATCGTCTGGCCACCATAGCACTGCCCGATGTAGTCCTTGTATTCGGCATGGTTGTAGGCCGCCGAACCGCGAAGCGAGAAACCGCTGCTGATGTTCCACCCGAAGTCGGCCTCGATGCCCTTGGTGGTCAGCGTGCCGGCGTTGGCGACAACCTGCCCGATCATGATGGGGTCGAAGTTCTGCACCTGCAAGTCGTTGTAGTCATAGTAATAGGCGGTCGCGTTGAAGCTCAGTGCGCCGTCGAGCAGGATCGAGCGCATGCCGATCTCAGCGCCCTTGGCGGTCTCGCTGCCATAGCTGCCGGCCGCGCGCGAGGCCGCCGGGGTCAACGACTGCGAGATGTTGAATCCGCCAGCCTTGAAGCCTTCCTTGTAGCTCGCATAGAACGTCAGGTCGCGCGAGGGCTTGAACCGTATGGTCGCCTGAGGCGAGAGGTTGCCGTCGCGGAAGCGGTCGTCAATGCGGATGTTGGCCGGGAAGAATGCCGCAAAGCCGAGGTGCGCAGGCAGCGACTGCTGGTAGGAATTTCGCGCCTCGTGGCTGTAGCGCGCGCCGCCCGACAGCTCGAGCTGTTCGGTCAGGTTCCAGGTCAACTCCGCAAAGGCAGACATCGTGTCGCCCGAGAAACCGTTGTCGCGCTTGAACGTGACATAGGTGTTGGTCACCGGGCTTATCGGCACCGGGAAGATGTAGGCGTCGGTGTTGAAGATGAACTTGCTGTGGGAATAGAACATGCCCGCCAGCACCTTGACCGGCCCGTCCCACTTCGACAGGAAACGCAGTTCTTCGGAGAACTGCCGGAAGTCGGCAAGCTGGGTAAAGTTTGCCGGGTATGCTTCACCCGAAACGTTGTTGTTGTCCGTTTGCTTGAACCGGTAGAACGCGGTGATCGAGGTGACGTCGAACACGTCGGATTCCAGATTCGCGGTCAGGATGCCAAAGCCCGAGCGGAGGTGAGCATACATGTGCCCGTCGCCGGCCTAGCGATAGTTCGCGGCCGCCACGGCAGCGGGGATCGAGGAACTGTCAGAGCGGCCGTTGATCCTGCAGTCGGCGTTGGGGCTGGGCGGCACGCCATTTGCACTCGCCGGGACTGTCCGACCGCCGCCGCAGATGCGCTCGACAACATCGGTCGGGCCGCCGTCCTTCTGGTCGGTATAGCCCGTCTTCAGGTTGAAGCTCAGGTTGTCGGTCGCGTCCCATTCGAGCGTCAGGCGGCCACTGAGGGTGCGCCCCCCGCCACGGCGATCACTGTTGCGCAGCCGCGGCATGCCAAGCGGATCGAGATATGTCGCCGCTGCGGTGTTCGTATAAGCGCCCTCGCTATCGGAGGCGCGGAAGGCCAGACGTGCGCGAACCGTGTCGCTGAGCGGACCGGAAATGTAGCCCTCGCCGTACTTCTCGCGCGCTTCGAAGCCGTATCCGGCCTTCAGCCCGGAGGCGAAAGTATCCGTCGGGTTGTTGGTCGTGATGTTGATCAGGCCGCCGGTGGTGTTCTTGCCAAAGAACAACGCCTGCGGGCCCTTGAGCACTTCGATGCTCTTCACATCGTACTGGCTGAGACTGATCTCGCGCCCGCGGCTCATCGCCATCCCGTCGACCACGAACGATACCGACTGATCGAACCCGGCGCTGAGCGCGGTGGAGCCAACACCGCGAAGGAAAATGCTCGCCGAAGAACCGGACGCGGCCCGACCCGCGATCAGGCTCGGCACCAGCGTCGAAATGTCACCCAGCTTGGTCGCGGCGTACTTGTTGAGTGTTTCGCCGGTCACCGCAGTGATCGCGACGGGCGCATCAACGAGCCGTTCGTCGCGGCGACGCGCGGTGACGATAATCTCATCGGCAGAAGACGCAGCCTCCTCTGATCCGGAGCTGTCCTGTGCAAACGCGGCAGCGGGAATAGTAAGCGCAGTCGTCAGCGCCAGGGAAACCAGAGACGTTCTCAGAGACATTAAGTATCCTCCCATTTGCCGCTCATTCAGGCGACACGCGCTCCATGGCGCGACGGGAAATCTAATCTCGTAAGGTTTGCCTAATGCCAATAGATTTAGACACAATCTTTCGTCCCGAAGACCTGGGGATACACGAGTTTGCAGGACAACCGCGCGCAATGGCGGAGCATTCTCCGCAATTTGTCTGGCGGATGCGCGGTCAGGACAACCCCAGCTCCTGGCGTCGCCCGACCCGGAACTGGCTGTCGCGCACGGTTTTAAGAACGCTTATCGATCGACGAGATGACTCTACACCCGGCGCATCGGCCCTGGCCGCGCACCAGCCAATCCAGCGGCCTTCACGGCACGCGCGCCACCAATGGGGCTGTCAGTTTAACGCGTCGATTCCTAGCTCGAACAGCGGTCCTCGACGTCGCGCAATGATAGTGGGAAGCGCACGAACATCATGCCCACCAGCCGAATCACCTTCGGCAAGGAATGAGGTAACGGACCGGCCACGCAGTTTCGCAAGGACGTGACATCTGAACGCTCTGTCTTCTACTCCTTTCGGGTCTGGGCATCTTGTTTGACGATTCCCGGAGTCCTCACCCTGCTCCGATCAAAGCCAGCATTGCGCATGACTTCGTGATCCAGCCCCTCTGACAGCCGCATGCCGTCCGTGCTGTAGATCAACCGCTTGTTTTCAGCGTTGGAGTGCCATGAATTGCCCAGGATGGTGGCCGCCATCTTCGCCACAGTTTCCTCCAATTTGCCTTCTGGCGCACAACAATTCACCAGGCCCATCGCCACTGCTTCGGCCGCACTGTAAGGCTGGCAGGTAAGCATCATCTCGATCGCCTTGGCCTGTCCGACGCGGCGAGGAAGTCGCTGGGACATGCCCCAGCCGGGAACGAGGCCCCACTTGCCATGGGTGTCGGCGAACCGTGCGGTTTCGTCGCAGATGATGAAGTCCGCCGACAACGCGAGCTCGAGCCCTCCGGTATAACAGGTGCCGGAAACCGCCGCGATCACCGGCTGGCGCAAACGGGTGAGCATTTCGAGACTGTGCAGTTCCTGACGGAGCCAGCCCAAAGCGTCCGCGTGCGGCTTTTCCGAGAGGTCGTGCCCGGCGCAGAAATGCCCTCCGGACCCGCTCAGCACGACGAGCCCGATGCTCGAATCTTCGGCGAGGTCGCGGATATGCCCGCGAAGCGCCCTAAACATTTCACGATTGATCGCGTTGCGCTTTTCAGGACGGTTGAGCGTCAGCGTAGCAACTCCGCCGGCGTCGCTGCGCAATACGGTTTCGCTCATGGTCGTTCTCTCCCTGCGCAATGGCACTTGCGCGGTAACGTCATAATCATCTACAGCTTAACCCGTCAAAACAGTTCGCACCGAGAGGGTGATGAGGGACGAGGAAATTATCGGGCTAGGCTTACAGCCTCCGCCTGCGCGGATCGACCCGCCACTTGGACCGCGCGACGTTGCATCGCTGGTGGATCGGGCTGCGGCGAAGTGCCCGGACGACGAGGCGCTAGTCGATGCAAGCCGGCGCATGTCTTTCGCTGAAGTCGCGCGATCGGTCGAGGCCGCAGCGGTCCTCTTCGATCGGGCCGGCATTCGCAGCGGTGACCGTATTGCCGCGTCGCTTGGTAACGAGAACAGCCTTGTCATCGCATTCTTCGCCGCGATGCGGCTTGGCGCGGTGTGGGTCGGGATCAACAAGATTCTTCCGGTCGGGGAAAAGCGTTTCATCCTCGAACACAGCGGCGCTCGCCTGCTTCTAACCGACAGCTCCCTCTCCGACCAGGTCGGGCAATTGCGCTCCGCGTTGCCCGCCCTCGAGATGGTGTGGGTGCTCGACCACCCCCAAGAGGGCCACGGCTGGGCCGAAGTGCTCGACGGTGGCGACGGCACGCCCGCACCGCGCCCGGAAATCGATCCGTTTGCACCCGCTTCGATCATGTACACGAGCGGCACCACCGGCGTTCCCAAGGGCGTTGTGCACAGCCAGCACAACATGGTGGTCGTCCCCGCGGCAACGACCGGAATAGGGCTGCAGGCCCCCGATGCCAGGCGTGGTTCGGCGCTCCCGCTGACCATTACCAATGTCATGATCCTGGGGCCAGTCTCGGCGTTCTGGAACTTCAAGCCGTTCCTGTTCGGGCCAACCACCAAGATCGGCCCGCTCGTTGATTGGATGCACGAGGAGCGCATCGGCCAGATCGCCTTCGTTCCGACCATGGTCTACGACCTTCTCGAAGCAGACCTGGAGCTCCCTGCTGAGATCCGGCTTGGCAGCGGCGGCGCACCCCTTCCCCACGTCATCCGCGAGCGGTTCCGGCAGCGTTACGGATATGAGATCCAGACCAGTTATGGGCTGACCGAGGCACCCACTGTGGTGGCGCTGTCGAATGACAGCGTCCGGCCCGAGGGCGCAAGCGGAATTGCCCTGCCCCACTTCGAGCTGACCATTCGCGATGTGGATGGCGAGGTCCTCCCGAACGGCGAAGTCGGCGAAGTCTGCTTTGGGCCGGCCCGGAACGGTGCCTGGGCCGGCGTCTACACCCCTCCTCTAGGTTATTGGCGCGAGCCCGAAAAGACGGCGGCCCTCCTGAAGGGCGGGGTTGTCCATTCCGGCGATCACGGGAAGCTGGAAGACGACGGCTGGCTGACAATCGCCGATCGCAGTTCCGAACTCATTCTCCGCGGCGGCTCGAACGTCTATCCCGCGGAAATAGAAAGGGTCCTGCACACCCACCCGGATGTGGCCGACTGCGCGGTCGTCGGAAAACCGGACCTGCGGATGGGAATGCTCACCGTCGCGTGCATCCAGCCCGCCGCAGCCGGCGTCGACATCGAAGTGCTGCAGGAAGAATTGCGGGCACTCTGCCTCGAAAACCTGACAAGATACAAAGTCCCCGACGCGTGGAGATTCCTCGACGCTTTCCCGCGCAATGCGATGGGAAAAGTCGTCAAGCCCAAGCTGAGAGAACTGGTGAGCGGCGCATGACAACGCCGGGGCAGAGGAGATAGCAAATGCCGAGGCCGACCCGGTTCCACAACCGTCTCGCCGGGTGGCGCGCCATCGTCACCGGTGCCGGAACCGTTGGTGACGGGGTGGGAACGGGCAAGGCCATCGCCACTGTCCTTGCCGCTGAGGGTGCGCGTGTAGCGCTGCTCGACCTCGACGAAGCACGCGCGACCTCGACGCTTTCCCTGATCCGCGATTTAGGCGGCGAAGCAGCAATCTTTGCGGGCGATGTTTCCGACACGTCGGCAGCCGCAGGCATGGCCCGTGATGCCATCGCGTGGCTCGGCGGGCTGGACGTGCTGGTGAACAACATCGGCATTGCAGGCGGTGCAGGCCGCCTGCACGAGGTGGCGCAGGCAGAGCTGGACCGGGTCTACAGCGTCAATCTCGCCACGGTCCTGAACATGGTCCGGCACACGGTTCCCACGCTGATTGCGGGGAATGGCAAGGCCATCGTCAACGTCGCGTCGATTGCGGGACAGCTGGCTTCTGGCAGTGCGGCTTATGGCCCAAGCAAGGCGGCAATGATCCAGCTGACCCGCGAGCTGGCCGTCATGTACGGCAGGGACGGCGTACGAGCGAATTGCATCGCTCCGGGCCATATCGTCACACCGATGGTCGAGGAGCACGTCCAAGGCGAGCAGCGCCGGGTCCGTAGTGCCATCGCACCGCTAGGCGTGGAGGGCGACGCTTGGGACGTTGCCCAAGCTGCGCTATTTCTCGCCGGGCCGGAAAGCCGCTTCATCACCGGTCAGACAATCGCGGTCGATGGCGGGGCAGCGGTTACTCTCCCGCTCACCGCGTATGATCTGGCGAAGCGCGGATGAGCAATCCCTACGCCGCCGCGCTGCAACCATGGACTGGACCCATCCGGGCAGAATCTCTGCTGGCCGAGGCCGAACGAGCAACTGGCCTTTCCGACTGGGGCGGTCGGCGATGGAACGAGGACCGCTTCCGCCACGACCTTGCCCTGCTGTGCGACGAGATCGAGGAGTCCGGGCAGCTTTCCCCAGTGGGCCGAGGCAGGACGCGCTCGCGCCTGTTGACCACGCTCTTGTCGCGTCTGCGCTATCTCGATGCTCGCAACTCGTCCGCAGCAGACGACCAGAGGATCGTGGCGCCGATCATCGGCACCGGGATGCCGCGCGCCGGCACGACATTTTTCCACGGCCTGCTCGCCGCCGATAAGGCCAATCGTCCGGTCCCGGCATGGGAGGCGGCGATCCCCGCACCGCTGGCCGAAGCCGCTGACCGCGCTCAACTCTACGCCGCGTTGCTCGATTTCCAGGGTTTCACGGCGTCCGATGTGACCGAGATTCACCCTTTCGGAGCAACCCTGCCCGAAGAATGCATCTTCCTGCAGGAAGGAGATATTGGCGCGCTCTATTCGGTGTACTGGACAGTGCCTCACTATGCTGCTGCGGTCGCCGACAAGACCGCGAGCGCCTTTGCCTGGCAGCAGGGCATCATGCAGTATCTGCAATCCGGTTCTGGCGGGAAGCGATGGCTGCTCAAGGGGCCGGGCCACCTATACGTCTGGGACGAGCTGTTGATGGCGTTCCCGGACGCGCGCATCTACGTGAACCACAGGGATCCGGGGAAAGTCGTTCCCTCGATATCGAGCCTGTTCTGCAAGCTGCGTTCGCTGTTCTCCGACACCGCAATCGACCCGGTCGCTGTGGGACACGGGCAGCTGACTTCGTGGAGCCACGCGATGAACGCATATGCGGAATGGCGCGCAGCAGATGGGGCCGCTGCCAATGTCGCCGATATCCGCTTCGACGAGCTGATTGCCACGCCCATCGCAACGGCCGAAGCCCTTTACGACCGCTTTGAACTGCCTTTCTCCCGTGACACCCGCGCGGCGATGGAGCATCACCTTGAGAGCGATCACCACGCCAGCGCGCCCAAGCGCCGCTATGCCCTCGCCGATTACGGTCTGACGGAGGAAGCGGTCGAGCAGGCTTTCGGCGCCTATATCGACAAGTTCGGCGTTCGCCGCGAGAACCGGACATGAGCTCGGACCTCCAAGGCAAGGTCGCCCTGGTGACCGGCGGCGGCCGAGGAATTGGCGCGGCCATCGTGCAGCGGCTCTGTGATCAAGGCGTCCATGTCGCGTTCACGGATCTCGCACAAAGCGACAGCGAGCCGAACGGCAGCTTCTTCATCCGCGCCGACGCGACTGTGGAAAGCGACGCTGCTGCCGCGTTGGCCGACGTGGAAATGCGGTTCGGACGGCTCGACATCCTCGTGAACAACGTCGGCAACTTCGGAGCGGGTGATCGCTTGGACGTACCGCTTGAATCGACGCCGCTGGATGCGTGGGATGCGACGATGAAGCAATGCCTCACCTCGTGCATGCTCGGCATGAAATACGCCATTCCCGCGCTTCGGCGGGCCGGTGGCGGGGCCATCGTCAACATAGCGTCTCTCGCGGGAATTCGCGTGACCCGCTTCGCCACACCCGCCTACACCGCCGCAAAGGCGGCGGTAGTCCACTTGAGCGAACAACTCGCGGTGCTCCACGCCCCTGAAAACATCCGGATCAACGTCGTTGCTCCTGGGCTGACGCTGACCCCCAACATTGCCGAAACCTTGTCGCCCGAGAGTCAGCAGGCCATCGCTTCGGAGTTCCAGCCGATGGGCCGCCTGGTCACGCCTGCAGAAGTCGCCGACGCGGTCATCTGGGCAGCCTCTCCGCGGGCATCCGGTGTGACCGGGCTCGTGATCCCGGTCGACGGGGGCTGGGCCGCAAAATGAAAAGGGAACAGCCGATGAGTCGATCGCTTGAGGGTAAAGTCGCCATCGTGACCGGCGCGGGGCGCGGGATCGGTCGCGGAATCGCGGTCGAACTTGCAAAGGAGGGCGCCAGCGTCGTTGTCGCGTCACGCAGCCCGGGATCTATCGACGAGACGCTCGCCCTGATCAAAGGAGCTGGTGGCACGGCAATCGGACAGGTCTGCGACGTAGGAAATCACGATCACATCCGGAACACGGTAGCAACCGCGATAGAGCGGTGCGGCCGCATCGACATTCTCGTCAACAATGCCCAGGCTTTCGGCACCGAACAGGCCCCGGACCCCTCCCCGGTGCTGACCGGCATCGAGGACTTCCGAGACGCCGAATGGGACCGCACGTTCCTCACCGGTCCAACGGCCAGCTACCGCTTCATGAAGGAAGCCTTCCCGCACCTCAAATCGTCTGGCGCGGGGAGGATCATCAATTTCGGTTCGTACTGGGGCCAGATCGGAAACGAGGGGTCGGTCGCCTACAATGCGGCGAAGGAAGCCATTCGGGGACTTACCCGGACGGCGGCGCGCGAGTGGGGCCAGTATGGGATCACCTGCAACGTGATCAATCCCGCTATCGAAACCGACGCGATGACCAACCATCGCGAGAAGAATCCCGAAGCCATCGCTGCCGGCGAACTGATGGTTCCGATGCGCCGGTTCGGGAACATATTTTCCGACGGCGGGCGGATTGCGGTGTTTCTGGCAGGACCTGATTCCGCGTTTCTGACCGGCATGACTTTCCAGGTCGATGGCGGCCTGTTCATGTATCCTTGACTGAGGATTTGCGGAATGACCAACCCGATCGCAAATCCCGGGCAGTTCGCGGCCGAGCAGGATGTGATCGCAATCCGCCGCGACCCAATGGTTGTGGGCGCTCGTGCGCAGATCGAAGCTTTGTTCGCCCGCGGCTATGCCGACCGTATTCCGCTCGAGTCCCGCTCGCTGCTCGGCGAATTTTGCGAGGAGTACCTGACGAACTGGTTGTTCAAGGCCGCCGCATCCGACAGCCAGTATCCTCGCTTCGTCCGCAACTTCATGCCTGCCTACAGCTGGGCCGGGCACGACGTGCCCGGCGCAAGGACGGGCGGTGACAATCCCGACAACACCTACCGCCTCGCGGGGATAGAACATGGCTCGGCATACCGGGTCACAGGTCGAGTGCTCGATAGCGAGCCGGCCAACGTGTCCTTCACGCTCACTGCGAATTATGGAACTTCGCAAACCGTCCAGACCATCGAGTTGCACGAGATGGAGGTCGCTTCCGATGGCAGCTTCGAGCTGACCATCGACGGAGAGCCTGCGAATGGCCGCCCCAATCATCTGACGACGCGGCCGGGCACGAAGTTCCTGTTCGTAAGAGATTCGATGATGGTCTGGACGCACGAGACGCCGCTGGCACTTGCCATCGAGCGGCTGGGCGAGGCCAAGTCGCCGCCGATCGACCGCGAAGTCATGGCGGCGCGGGCGGTAGAGCACGCGCTTGGCGACCTTTACCTTTATTTTTGGTTCCAGAATGTCTGGAGCGGCCTAACCCCCAACACCATTACAAAGGCCCAGGCATTTGCCGGATCGGGTGGTGGCCTCGTCACGCAAGGCATCAGCAATGGTCATTTCGTGCTGGGGCCCGACGATGCCGTAATTCTCGAGTACGACCCGGCGGACGCGGGCTATTCGTCAGTGCAATTGACCGAGTGGCTCTATCGCTCACGCGACTACCAGCGGATCCAGTCGAGCCTGACCACCGCGCAAAGCACCGTAGACCGCGACGGGCGAGTGCGCGTGGTTATCGCACGCCGTGATCCTGGCGTCGCCAACTGGCTCGATACAGGGGGGCAGGCCAATGTTTTCACCATCCTGCGCTGGCAGAAGATGCGCGAGGGTGGTCGCCCAATCACCTCGTCAGCAAAACTGACTTCCATCGAAAAACTGAAGGGCGAGATGCCCGAAGAAACCGCCTGGCTGTCGTCCACGGAGCGCGCCGCGCAGCTGGCCGCCCGGACCGCAGCCTATCAACGCCGCATTACTTTCTGACCAGGAGACCAGCGTGACCGCACAGACAACCAGCCTTCCTCGCCGGATCGAGGACCTGACGGCCGCATGGCTGACCGAAGCCTTGTCCGCCAACTATCCCGGCACGGTGGTGACCGAGGCCCACATCGGCACCGTGATCGCCGGGACAGCCACCAAGGTGCGCCTGCTGCTTTCCTACAACGATGCCGGGCACACCAACCTCCTGCCCCCGACGATGTGGATCAAGGGCGGCTTCATCCGCCACGACTACACTTACGACAACTCGTTCGTGAACGAGGCGAAGTTTTACGGTTCGTGGGGCCGCGAACTTCAAAAGGAAATCAATATCCCGCGCGCCTTCTGGTCTGGTTGGCAAGAGGGTGAGCAGGGGCTGGTCCTGATGGAGGACCTCGCGGCCCGCAACGTGACCTTCGGCCGTGCCACCAGTCTCATCTCGATCGACCAGCAGGCGCAGGCTCTTGAACTGCTCGCCAAGATGCACGCACGGTGGTGGGAATCGCCCAACCTGAAAGTACTCAAGAACTTTTCAACGGCGTGGGAAGCCGCCGGTGACATCGTCATGCAGATGCTGCGGCCGGATTACTTCGAGGCCTGCATCAATGCCCGCCGCTGCGCCGCCTACGTCGGGCCGTACCGCGACCGCGAACGTATCATGCGGGGCCTGCGCACACAGTGGGCCAGAGGGAGCGAAGTGCCGCAGGTCTTCAGCCACGGCGACGCACATCTTGGCAACATGTTCTTCGAGCCCGACGGCACTCCCGGCTACCTCGACTGGCAGTCCTGGCAGGAAGGCCCGTACATGCACGACGTCGCCTATTCGACCATTGGCAACCTGAAAGTCGAAGACCGGCGCCATGCCGAAAAGGACCTGATCGCCGGTTACCTTGCTGCACTCACCGCAAACGGTGTCAGCAACCCGCCGTCGTTCGACGACGCCTGGGCCGCCTATCGCCGTCACGCGATGCACGGCTTCATGTGGCCCTTCACCCCTGAGGAAATGCAGCCGCTCGACATCGTGACCGCCGAGGGCGACTGCTTCGGGGCGGCAGTGATGGACCTCGATACCTTTGGCGCGCTCGGGGTATGATCGACGCGCTGTTTGCGGATGAAGCCGTGCGCGCGCGGGTGGTGCAGGTTCCGGGCGCACGTAACCTGCGCGACATGGGTGGATACCCGACTGTGGATGGCCGCCGCCTGCGCCGCGGCATGCTTTACCGCGGGGGCCACCTTGGCGGTGTTTCGGAAACTGATCATGGCCTGCTCGCCGGACTGGGGCTCGCGGCGATCGTGGACTTGCGCACGACCGAGGAACGGAACGACCTTCCCTTCCCGACATCGTTTACCGCGCCCCTCGAATACTGGACCCGAGACTACGACCTCAGCCGCGGCGAGGTGGTGAGCCTGTTGCGCGATCCCGCAACGACAGCGCAGGAAATGCGCGAGCGGATGGTCGCCAACTACCGCCGGTTTCCCGAGGAGCAAAAGGAAGGAATTGCCGCGGCCCTGCGGTTCATGAGCAGCGGACGCGTACCACTGCTGGTCAACTGCACGGCAGGCAAGGATCGGACCGGCGTTACCTGCGCCGTCGTTTTGTCCGCGCTGGGTGTCCCCCGGAAAATCGTGCGCCAGGACTATGCACTGACCGAGCGCCTGCATGATCCGGCGGGGCAGCTGTTCGACATCGATCCGGACGGTCCGTTCGCGTGGATCGCGGAAGTCGACCGCGACGTCTGGCGCACTATGATGCGCTCTGATCCGGCATATATCGACGCGGCGCTGGACGCCATCGACGCGGACCATGGCGGGGTCGAACAATACCTTTCGGAAGTGCACGGCATCGCCCCGAATGACCTTCAGGCGATGCGAAACGTGGTGCTTGAGGCCAGCTAGGCGATGGCACGCGCGGGCTTCAGGGCGCTGCAGAGCAGATCCACCTGAAGCCGGGTCATCGCTGCCATGTCATCCACGCCGGTTGCGGTTGCGCCAAGACCTCGTGTCGCAAACACAAGGTTGCGGGCCAGCTCCTTCGGGGACGCCAATGCGTTGTCAGGGGCGGCCTCCGCGATGAGTTCAGCCACCATTGCCTGCAAGTCGTCGTACACCTTGCGCACGACCGGGAACGAAAGGTCATCCATGTCACGCGCGTCAGGGACGGTGAGCTTCAGTTCGTAAACCCGCACAAGCCACAGATCGAGCGCGGTGCTGAGCTGATCGACGAGCCCGGTAGACCGGGCAAGGCTGCCGCGGATCTCCTCCAGGCGGAGCTGGTTGAGATGCAAGACTGCTGCTTCGAAAACTTCCTCCTTGCCGGGAAACAAGAGGTAGAGCGCAGGGCGCGACATTTCAGCTGCGCTGGCGATGTCGCCCATCGTAGTTCGCGCGAACCCGTACCGCATGAAGAGGTCTGCGGCGACTTTGACTGCGCGGTCGCGCTTGGTGTCGTTGCTCATCACGCCCCTGCTTTCGACGATGCGGTAGACGTAGTCTATCGAAATACTTTGATCTAACGCAATGACGTAATGTGTCAGAATGTCAGACCTCGACGAGCGGGCGGAGAAACGCCGCCTGAGAGGAGAGACCGACATGGATGCCCTGACCCTGCCTCGGCTGAAAGATTTCAGCGACCCGACATTCGACGCGTTCGCGTCCGAACGCGCCGCGCGAGGCAGCTATCCCGACCCCTACCCGCTGATCGAAAAGTTGCGAGCCGAAGGACCGGTCCACCACGTCGGCTACCGCGAGCTCTTTACCGATGTCCCGGACGCCCAGGTCGGCCACATGGATCACTGGACGGTGTTCGGATACGATGCCTGCAACCAGGTCCTGATGGACCCTGAAAACTTCACCAACTGGGAAGCATTCCGGCACAGCCTGGGCGTTTCGTTCGGCAGGACGATCACCTGCATGGACGGGGCGGAGCATGCGCGCTTCCGCAAGATACTTCAAAAGGCATTGCTGCCCAACGTCGTATCGAAGTGGGGTGAATCGCTTGTCGCACCGGTTATGGCGCGGCTGATGGGTGCTTTCGCCGCGCGCGGCCATGCCGACCTCGTTGAGGAATACACCCATCATTTCCCGTTCCAGATCGTCTATTCGATGCTTCACATCGGGGAGGACCAGGCCGTGGTGTTTCACAAGCTCGCGGTGGCACAGCTTCTGTCGGCCGCCGGCTTGCCGCAGGGCGAGGAGGCGACTGCCAAGCTTGGCGAGTTCTTCAAGGTCTATCTCGAAAATGTCCGAGCCGCTCCCGGAGACGACCTGATGAGCTACCTGTCGACGGTGGAAGTCGATGGCGAGAGGCTCGACGACGAAGTCCTGATCGCGTTCATGCGGCAGCTTCTCAACGCCGGCGGCGACACCACCTACCGGGCAACCAGCGTGTTGCTGACCTGCCTGCTGCGCCAACCCGACCTCTATCGCCAGGTCCAGGAAGATCGCAGCCTGCTTGGACCCGCCATCGAGGAGGCGCTGCGCTGGGACGGCCCTGTGACCTCTACGTTCCGCTATTGCGTGAAGGATACCGAGGTCCAGGGCCACCTGATCCCCGCTGGCACCGAAATCAATGTCTGCCTCGGCTCCGCCAACCGCGATCCGACAAAGTACGAGAACCCCGAAAAATTCGACATCTTTCGCAAGCGTACGGTGCGGCATCTCGCGTTCGCTGGCGGCCCTCACATCTGTGTCGGCCAGCATCTCGCACGGGTCGAGATGCACCGCGCGATGGAGGCAGTGTTCGACAGGCTGCCCAACCTGAGGCTCGATCCCGACAAGCCCGCGCCCAACATCGTCGGTCACCTGCTGAGGGTGCCCGATCACATCTTCGTGATGTTCGACCCGACCTGAGCGCTATGGCGGGACGCTAGTTCGCGAGGAGATCGTCCGGCGGAAGGCTGTCCCAGGCCAGCTGCTCGGAAACCACGAAGGGCGCGGCGAGTGGCACGATCCTCAGCACCTCGATCGCGCCGGTGGCACAGTCCGGCACGCAATCCCCGCACATCGCGCACAGGTCAGGATCGATCGCCACCCGGCGCCGCTCAATCATCACCGCGCCCTTGGGACAGGCCTCGTAACAACTGTAGCAAGCGGAGCAGAGCTCGGGATCGACCAGTCGCTGAAGCCTCGTTTCGGACATCGCATTTCTCCACCCCGGCCCGCTCTGCAAAACATTGACTTCGGTCAAGGACAGTCCGGCCAATCCGTTCATTCATATACACGATAATAGTTCAGAGAGAGGGACATTCCGATGGCGATCTCACCTGTCCGCGCCGACTTCGTGCCCAAGGAAGATTACATCTCCACCGACTTTGCGCGGGCGGAAAAGGACAAGCTCTGGTCCCGTGTATGGCAGGTCGCCTGCCGCGAACAGGAGGTCTTGAACGTCGGCGACTTCGTCACGTACGACATTTGTGACCAGTCGATCATCGTCGTACGATCCGAGCCGGATATCATCCGGGCTTTCTACAACGTCTGCATGCATCGCGGCCGGCGCCTGACCGAAGGGTCCGGCCATGCCGCACGATTCCATTGCAACTATCATGGTTGGCGATGGAACCTCGACGGATCGGTCAACCGCATCCTCGACGAGAAGGACTGGACGGGCTGCAAAGGCGCGAGCCACGATGACCTGCGGTTGCCCGAGATCCGGTGCGATCGCTGGGGCGGCTTCGTGTTCGTCAACCTGGACCCGTCATGCGAGCCACTTGCCGATTTCCTCGACCCGATGCCGACCTACATCGATCCGTTCGAACTCGAGAGAGCCAAATTCCGGTGGTCCTATTCTGTCCGTGTGCCATGCAATTGGAAGGTGGCGCTTGAGGCGTTCGACGAGGGCTATCATGTCGCGGCGACTCACCCGCAACTGCTTGACGGCTTCGGCGAGGATTACACTTGGTCGCGCGCCTGCGGAAAGCATGGCAACTTCGGCTACGACAAGTCGGCCCGTCCGTTCGGCGCGCCTTCGCCGCGCCAGAACAAGCCGGTGCCCGACGATCTTCGTCCGGGCATGATCCACTACATCCAGAACATCAACGATACCCTGCATGCCATTACGACCGAGAAGGATGCGGCCGCAGCAACGCGGCTGATGAACGAGGCGAGCGCGGACGACAGCCCGCTCGAACTCGCCGTCAAGCTCCTCAGGTTCCAGGAGGAGGCGGCAAGGGCGGCCGGCGCTCACTGGCCCGCGCTGACGCTGGAGCAGCGCGCTGCGGCCGGGACCGACTGGCACGTCTTTCCCAACCTGATCTTCCTGCCGAGCGGGACCGGGACGCTCGCTTACCGTTCGCGGCCCTGGGGGGATGGCACCGATCCTGACTGGTGCATCTACGATGTGTGGTCGCTCGAACAGTATGCCCCCGGTGCCGAACCTCCGGTGTGCCACAACGTGATCCACTCCGAGGATGGATGGCGCGCGATCGGCGGGGTGTCGGAAATCCTGGAGCAGGACTTTCTCAACATGGAGCAGGTCCAGCGCGGAATGAAGCAGCGCGGCTTCCCCGGGAACCGCACCAGCCCGGTCCAGGAGGTCGCGATCTCCAACATGCACCGCGTGCTGCACGAATACATCGCAGCCTAATCGAAGGGAGCCAAACTGATGGCCACTGCTGCCACGTTGAATCCGCCGGAGCTAACCGAGCGCCCGGCGCATGTCCCCGCGGACCTCGTTCGGGACGTCGATATGTACAACCTGATCCGCGGCGAGGAAGATGCGCAGGAGGCGTGGTACCGCGCTGTTCACGGCGCACCCGATGTGTTCTGGACGCCGCGCCACGGTGGTTACTGGATCGCCGTGCGCGGGGCAATGATCGAGGAAATCCAGGAGGACTGGGAGCGTTTCTCGCACCGCAACTTCATTATCCCGAAGCAGGATCTGCACCTCACGTCGATGCTTGGGATGGATCCGCCCGAGCATACCCCCCTACGCAAGGTCATCATGCCGGCGCTCAACAAGACAGCGCTCGCGCTGCTGGAAGAACATGCGCGCGTCGCCGCGCGCAAGGCGCTCGACCGGATTTACGCGAATGGTGAGTGCGAGTTCATCTCCGAGCTCGCCACGGTTCTACCGATCGTGGTGTTCCTCGACATGATGGGGTTGCCACAGGAAGACCGTGATATGCTGCTGCCGTGGGTCGAAAAGGAAACCCGGAGCCCCAGCAACGAGGAACGCGCCGCAGCCCAGGCCTTCATGGCCCAGTACATCATGAAGCACATCGAGGACCGCAAGCAGAATCCGATGCCGGACTTGATCACGCATATCGTCACGGCGAACGTCGGCGACCGCAAGATCAACGATTCCGAAATCCTCGGCTATTGCCTGCTGCTGCTCTTTGGCGGGCTCGATACCGTTGCATCGATGATCGGCTTCATCGCCCGCCACCTTGCGCTCCATCCCGAGAACCGGCGGCGTTTGGTAGACGAGCCGGCGATCATGCCGACCGCGATCGAGGAGCTGATCCGCCGCCATGGCCTGTCGAACACTGCACGTGAAGTGACGCATGACACGATCTTCCACGGCGTCTTCCTCAAGGCCGGCGACATGATCCAGATCCCGAACCTTCTCTTCGGAATGGATGATCAGCGACATGCGGACCCGCTGAAAGTTGACTTCGACCGGCCCACGCCGATCCGCCACGCCGCGTTCGGCAATGGGCCACACATCTGCCCGGGTGGCATCCTGGCCCGCCGCGAGATCAAGGTTTTCCTGGAGGAATGGCTCGCTCAAATTCCAGATTTCGCGATCAAGGCTGGCACCCGGCCGCGGATCGTGACCGGCATGGTCAACGCGGTCCAGGAGATGCATCTCGTGTGGGAGCCGAAGAGGTGAGCGGGTTGCGCAAATGGAAATGCGCTTACTGCGGCCATGTCTACGACGAGGCTCTGGGTGATCCGACGGAAGAAATTCCGCCGGGCACCCGGTTCGAGGACCTGCCGGATGACTGGATTTGTCCGGAATGCGGTGCCTTCAAGTTCGACTTCAAGCTGCTAGACGCGTGAGCAAGTCTACTCCCCGGTGAAGGCCGGCACGGTCTTCTGGGCAAAGACCTTTACCGCCGCCACGTTGTCCTTGGTTCTAGCGGTCCGCTCAACGGCGGCGGCTTCGGCCTCGAAAGCGGAGTGAAGGTCGCTGCGCAGACCTGCCGCGATAAGGTTCTTGATTTCGCCCAATGCGACGGTTGCGCCATTGGCAAACTCCATCGCAATCGCCCGGGCGGCGTCGACGTACCCCTCGTCGGGCAGCACTTCCGAAACGAGGCCCCAGTCGAGTGCCGTCGCCGCATCGACCTTTTCCGCCCGCATCAGCATGCGTTTGGCGCGGAGCGTACCGACAGCGCGGGGAAGCAGCCAGCTGAGACCGGAATCCGGAGCGGAAGCGAGATTGCGGAACGGGGTCTGGAACCATGCGCTTTCCGCCGCCACGACATAGTCGGCGGTCAGCGCAAGCCCCAACCCGATACCCACGGCGAGGCCGTTGACCCCGGCAATCACGGGGATGGGCAATCGGTGTATGCGGCGCAGCATCGGGTGGAACGTGGACTCCGCACCGCCAATCGCTTCCATCTTGCGGGTCCCGTCAAGAACCGCCTGGCGCTTGTCCATCAAGTTGACGCCGGACGAGAACGCACGCCCTTCGCCGGTGATCAGCAGCGCGCGGCATTTCCGCCTGGGCTTGGTCGTTTCCTGCACCGCCTCCGCGATGTCGAGCGCCATCCGCTCACCGATGGCATTGAGCGTCTTTGGCGACGCCAGTGTCAGGACGGCAAGCGGCCCGTCGAATTCGATGCGGACGGTTTCATACGTCAAGATCTCGCCGCTCACGAGGCATCTCCGACCAGGCCGGCCTCCTGGTTTGCCCTCTTCCAGAAATCGCCGCCGACGATGACGTCGATCTCTAGCTCCGCAACTTCCGAGACCCGCACGAACAGCATGTACAACCCGATCACGTGGATCAGTTCGACGATCTGGCGTGGCGAGTAGAATGCGGCGACGGCGTTGAAGACGAAGTCATCGACCCGCACGGTCTTCACGACCTGACGCGTGAAGGCGAGAAGAGCCTTTTCGCGGTCATTGAAAACCGCATCGCCGAACCGGTCGTCGGCGATCGCCGCGACCTTTTCCGGGGCAATTCCCATCGCCTTCGAAACTTCCATGTGCTGCGCCCATTCGTACGCGCCGCGGTCGAGGTGCAGCACGGCAAGGACGCAGATCTGCCGTTCAAGTGGCGGGATCTCGATGTCTGTCATCATTCCGCGGACCGCAAGGTTGATCCCGGGCTGGATCCCCTTGGCGCGGGCCAGCAACAGGCTCAGGTTCGTCTTGCCGCCCGGAGCGTTGTCGTATCGGTCTCGCTGCTCGGGCGTAAGTTCGTCCACGGGCAAGAGCGGAATGCGGGTCATTGGCCTCTCCTCTGCGTCGTGACTGCCGGTTCAGTTCTGGAAACGCAATATCGAATAACTTAGATAGACATTTAGTTCGCAGAATGCTCACGTCACTGCCGGGAGAGAACGGATGATTCCACGCAGCCTTGACGCGATCGGCCCGGCTTACCTCACGCACCTTCTAGCCGCACGCTTTCCCGGCGCGGAGGTCTCCAGCATTTCGGTCAGCGGCGAGATCCACGGTACCGCGACCAAGGCTCTCCTTGAATTGGAAGGGACCGGCGAATTTCCGCGGCGCATGTGGCTGAAATCGGGGTGGGAGCCTCACAGCAGTGTCATGGCCAAGGTCGGGATCTATGCGCGCGAGCCACGAGTCTACGCCGAGCTGCTGCCCGATCTTGGAATGACCGCACCGCAGTGCTTCGGCGCCCAGTGGGACGAAGATGCGCTCGAAGGCATAGTCCTGCTCGAAGACCTGACCGAAAGCGGCGCCGCGATCCACTCGCCGCTCAGCCGCATCGAGATCGACGAGGCGGCAGCGATGGCGGTCATGCTCGGGCAAATGCACGGCCGGACCTCAAACCCGGCGTACGGTGAAAGGCGGCCATGGCTACGTCCGCTCTTTCACGACAGCGCAGATCCGGGCAGTTACCTCAGCTACGTTTCCATGCCGGATACGCTGGCGCAGTATCTCGCAATGCCGCGCGGCGACGCCCTTCCGGTCAAGGCGCGGGATCCGTCGGCGATAGCCGCAGCATTCGAGCGGACCAAGGAATGGGGTCGCAATGATCCGATGCGTTCGGTGATCCACGGCGACGCGCATGTCGGCAACAGTTATCGCACCGCGGCCGGCGAGCCAGGCTTGCTCGACTGGCAGTGTGTGTGGTGGGGCGGGAGCATGTTCGACACGGCGTACTACCTTGTCTCCGCACTGGACGTGGACACACGCCGCAGGGCGGAGCGGGACATTCTTCATGATTACTGCGACGCCGTCGAGGCCTCGGGCGGTCCGCAAGTGGGCCTCGACCAGGCCTTCGCGAGTTATTGCGGTTACCTCGCTTATGGTCTTACCGTGTGGTTGACCAATTCGACGACGTTCCAACCTGAAGAGTTTAACGCCTTGGTCGCATCGCGCTTTGCTCAGGCCCTGATCGACCATGAGGTGCTGCATTGAACGAACCCGTCACACCGCGCCCGGCCGCAACAGTCCTTCTGCTGCGGGACGAACCGCTGCGAGTGCTGATGGTCAAGCGCCATGCGAAGGCGTTCTTCCCATCCGCGCTCGTGTTCCCGGGCGGGACAGTGGACGAGGCCGATTCGTCGGACGATTGGCTCGCACACCTTGCGGGTCACGAAGATATGACGATCTCAGAGCGTGCGCTGCGGATCGCGGGAATTCGAGAAACCTGGGAGGAGGCACGGCTGCTACCCTGTGCCACCGAAAGTTGCACGCCTGTCCACGGGATCGACGATTTGCGCCGCGTGATTTCAGAAGGTGGAGTGCGGCTCGATCTTTCCGCCCTTGTTCATTTCGGCCACTGGATAACCCCTCCGCAAGTACCAAAGCGGTTCGACACCCACTTCTACCTCGCCCGCGCTCCGCTCGATGGCGAGGGCCTGTGCGACGGAGGGGAGATCGTCGCCACCGAATGGGCCGAGCCGTCGGCCCTGATCGCCCGCGCGGCGGCGGGTGACCGGTCGATCATGTTTTCCACACTCATGAACCTGCATCGTCTGCAAGAAAGCACGACAGTGGATGAAGCGCTCACGGCTGCGCACAATAGGGAAGTGCGATCCGTCATGCCGCGGCGCGTCGAGCGCAACGATGGCACGTGGATCGAGATTCCGCACGACAGCGGCTACCCACTGACTGCGGTGCGATTTGGCAGTGGCGGGACTTAGTCAAAGCGGACCGCGGGGTCATCAGACTGCCGCTCAGAGGCGGCGAGGTCGCTTCAGGCTGACTCGAATCGCAGCGGCAAGCTGGTTCGCGGCGGCCCACACAAGGCCATCCAGGTTACCGCAAAGATCGACGGCTACGGCATTCTCAACGGCCGGATCGCGTTCGAACTCGTCAATCCCGACCTGGACCTTACCTCCTATGGGCCGGGCGACCCGCAGACCAATGGCGCGAGCGCGACCTTCGAGTTCTGATCGCACTCACGATTTGATCAAGGAGGGCGCAGCGGCGACGTTGCCCCCTTTTCACTTTCGCATGCCATGCACGTCCGACGGGGCACAAAGAAAAAGAATAGGACCTTTGACCACGACCTCCCCCGCCGTGGCGCCGCGCCCTCTTGGCATCCTCCTCGCAGCATCGCTGGCGATTGCGCTGGCCGGCATGCATTACGCAGTGATCGGAGCCATGGTAAAACCACTTGGCGACGCTTACGGCTGGAGCCGCGGGGATATCGCGTTCGCGCTCACCATCACGTCGGTCATTCTCCCGTTCACGAATATCGCCGTCGGCGCGCTGGTTGACCGGGTAGGCGCACGGATGGTGGCGCTGCCAGGCATTTTCGCGTTCTCGGCGGGCACGGCTCTGCTCGGCCTGACCGGGCCAGAACTGCGGACTTGGTACGCTGGATACACAGCCCTCGCAATCCTGAGCATGGGCGTGAGCTCGGTCGTCTTCACCAAGCTGATCGTTGAGCATTTCAGTCGCCGTCGAGGGATAGCCCTTGCCACGGCGCTGGCCGGTTCGGGCATCGTCACGAGTATCGCCCCATCTGTTGTCCTTGCTTTGGAGCAGGTCGCAGGGCTGAATGCGGTCTACCCGCTACTCGGGCTCTCGGCATTTATCATCATGATAGGGCCGGCATTCCTGTTTTTGCCCAAGGGCGTTTCCGCGAGAGTGGCTCGCTCTGGCGGGGATTACACGGCCTGGAGAGAGATGCTCGGGTCGAGTGCCCTGTGGCGGATGATTGTTGCATTCTTGTTTGTCGCTTCCTGCGTCGGCACCTTCATCATCCACTTTCAGGCCATGCTGGCGGACGATGGCGTATCGCGCGTCGATGCGGCCAGAATCGCTTTGTGGATCGGCCCCGCCATGGTGGTCGGAAGGCTCGGCACTGGCCTGCTCTTCGACGTCTTGCCTACCCGGGTCGTCGCGGAATGCGCGTTCGCGCTTCCCGCCTTGGCCTGTCTGTGGCTCTGGGCAGTCCCGCTAGATCCGCAATCGGGCGTTGTCCTCGCCATTCTGATCGGAATCGGCATGGGCAGCGAGGTTGACGTCGTCGCCTACCTGACGAGCCGGTACTTTCCGCTTCGCCAATACGGGACCGTCTTCGCGATCCTGCTCAGTGTCTACGGCATGGCCGTTGGGGTCGCCCCATGGCTGGTCGGCAAGGCCCAAGAGGCGACCGGAAACTATGACGCGGCGCTCATCACGCTTGTTGCCGGGGTTGGTATTGCGATCATGCTGATCCTGTCCCTCGGACGACCACCTGTCGCGGCAGCCAGAGACTAGACTGCGGAGGCGTCGGTCGCTTGGTCGACGATGCGTGCAACCTCGGCGAAGCTCGGCAATTCGCAAGCGGCAACGTATTCCTGTCGCAGGCGGCGCACGAGTTCGGCAATGGTTGGAGTATCGTCGATCAGGTCGATCCCCTGCCCCGCCGACCACAGGTTTTTCCACGGCTTAACGCCTTCCGGCAAGTGGCCGTAACCCATGCCGTAACCCGCAGGCGCCGGCAGGTTCTTGGGGTCAAGACCGAGCCGCTCCATCGCCGGCTTGAGCCAGTTGGCGGCGACACCGGCGATCTTTGGCGTGAAAATGAGATCCTCGGAGTGGCTCTCCTCGAGCATCCGGCGATAGACCGGATCGGTCGCGGCTTCCTGCGTTGCGATGAACCGGGTGCCCATGTAGGCGAGGTCCGCCCCGAGGATTTCGGCCGCACGGATCGCCGCCCCGGTGGAGATGGAGCCGGCCATCAGCAGTGTTCCATCGAATACCTTGCGAATGCGCGGCACCAGCACGAGGTGGCCGATGTTGCCGGAATGACCGCCCCCCCCTGAGCCTACGCACGTCATCCCGTCGACGCCGGCTTCCATGGCCTTCTCGGCAAAGCGGAACGACACGACATCGTGCCAGATTTTCAGGCCATGATCGTGGACGCGCGCAGCCAGCTCGGCCGGGTTGCCGGTGGCGCTGATGATGATCTCCACCCCGTGCCGCTTGCACGCGTCAAGGTGCAGGCGCGCATCCTCCGCCGACAGCTTGGTCGCGAGGTTGACTGCAAAGGGTCCGATACGCGCGTCGGGATGGGCATCGGCATGGCGGTCAAGCGCATCGCGGATTTCCACGAGCCACGCCTCGAACTGCTCGAACGTCCGCGCGTTTTGCCGCGGGAGCGCTCCGATGATCCCGGCCTTGCACGATTCGATCACCATCGCAGGGTTGCTGACCAGAAACATCGGCGCGCAAACCGCTGGAAGCACAAGGCGGTCACGAATAGACGGATCGATCGCCAATGCGAATTCCCCTCTTAATGATATAAAGGATTTTCTTGTGGCAACGCCGCTGTGCTGTCAATAAGCTTGCCCTCAACCGCCACCTGACCGGGGCCGAAACAGGCCTGGGGCGGACGCACGTGGAAGGATGCATGACATGGTTGTCGAATCGATCTCGATCCCCGGGGCCAAGCCACTCGACGTTCTCGACATCAAGCCGGCCCGCGAACTCGAACCCTGCAATCACCTGCTCGGCGACCACGATGCGCTGATGCGATTCCATGATGAGAAGGGCTACATCTTCCTACGCGATGTGCTCAGTCACGAGGCACTGGACCGCTGCCGTGAGGAGATGTTCGCCGTCATGGTCCGCCACGGCCTCATCGAGCCGGACTCAGTGGAGCCGGTCTGGACCGGCATGCCCTTCCCCGGCGGGATGGAGGAGAGTCCGGAGTTTTCCGGCATCTCCCGCCGACTGATCGAGCACCCTGACAACTTGGCGGTGATGGAGCAAATCCTCGGCGAGCCGGCGTCGATGATTCCGATTGTCCAGTACCGCACCTATCCGCCTGGCGGCTCGATCACCGGACCGCATCAGGACGGTTTTTACAGCCCAGGGATCAAGAACTACAAACCTGTGTGGATGCCGATCACGGCCTGCCAGCGTGAGGTCGGCGGGCTCGCCGTTGCGGTCGGCCAATGCAACCGCGGCTTCCTCCACAATCTCGCGCAAACACCAAGCGCGATCCCCGAAGGCGTGATTCCGGACGACTGCTGGGCAACCACCGATTATTTCCCCGGAGACGTGCTGGTGCTCAACCCTTTCTCGCCCCACGCCTCGATGCCCAACACCTCAGATCGCTGCCGGGTGACCATCGACACCCGTGTCCAGTCGGCCGCGAACCCGCGAGTCCTCCTGTCGGAAGTGCTGGAAGTGACGCCCGCTTCGATCCTCGTGCGATCGCTGGACGGCGAGGAGCGCCGGTTCCGGGTGGATGGCGACACGTTTATCCGGATCGAGCACCCTGGTATCCGCCAGTCGGTCGAAGATTATGTCGCGCGGACTGAAGTCGGACGGCGGATCGTCGTCATTTTCGACGGTGACCACGCCGAGACCTTGCGCCGCGCATCGGAGGGGTAAAAGGGCGAGGATTTGCCGCTTGCCTTCCGCGCCGTCTCCCGCATAACAGTATACCAATTACAATACTGAGGGAGAGAAGCGTTGGCGCTGACAAAGGTGTTCGAGCCGCTGCAGGTTGGTCCGGTGACGTTGCCCAACCGCGTTGTCCGCACCGCGCATGGCGGGCTAGAGATGAGCCCGCGGATGACTGACGACTACATAGCGTACCACGCCCGGCGCGGGAAAGGCGGCTGCGGGCTGACCATTCTCGGCGCCGCGAGCGTCCATCCCTCCAGCATGCTCTACCCCTACGGCCTGTTCTACGACGGGATCGTGAATGACTACCGCCGGCTTATGGCGGCCTGCGAACCGACCGGCATGAAGGTTTTCCAGCAGCTCTGGCACGGCGGCAACCTCTATCCGGCACTGGACGGTGGACCGCCCTGGGCGGTCTCCGACATTCCCGGGATGACCGGCCTTACCGGCCTGCGCATGACCGAGGCGATGATCGAGGAGGTCATTGCCGCCTACGTGCAGCGCGCGATCGATGCGCGCGATGGCGGGCTGCACGGGATCGAGTTCCATGCCGCTCACGGATATCTCCCCCAGCAGTTCCTCTCGACCGCCTGGAACGACCGCACCGATCGCTGGGGCGGCTCGTTCGAGAACCGCGCCCGCTTTGTCCTCGAATGCCTGCGCGGCATTCGCGCGGCGGTGGGCGACGAAATGGCGATCAGTGTCCGGCTCGCCGCGAGCGACATGCCCGGTGGCGTTGATGAGGATATCAACCGGCAGGTTCTACTTGCCCTTCAGGCAGAGGACCTGATCGATCTCGTGAACGTGTCGCGCGGCGATTACTACCGGATGGATACTATGGTCGGCGCCATGCAGAACCCCACGGGGTACGAGGTTGCCTCGTCGGGCTCCATCGCCGCGGTCGCAACGGTGCCACGCCTTCTAGCCGGCCGCTATCGCACGCTGGACGACGCCGAACAGCTGCTGCGCGACGGTACCGCCGATCTCGTCTCGATGGTTCGCGCGCAGATTGCCGACCCCGATCTCGTCGCGAAGACCAAGGCAGGCCGGGCTCTCGAAGTGCGTCCCTGCATCGGCTGCAACCAGCACTTCCGGGGAGGCCGCTGGGGCTGTGCGGTCAATGCCGCCGCCGGCATTGAATCCACCTATGACGAGGACTTCATCGACAAGACCGACGCGCCGAAGAAGGTGCTGGTCGTCGGCGGCGGTGCGGGCGGGATGGAAGCGGCGCGGGTTGCCGCGCTGAAGGGGCACAACGTTGTCCTGTGCGAGGCCAGTCCGGAGCTTGGTGGGATGCTCAACGTCGCCCGCCGTGCCCCGCAGGCCAGCGGCTATGGCGACATCGCCATCTGGCTTGAGCAGGAGATTTATCGTCTCGGCGTCGATGTGCGCCTCAACACCTATGTCGAAGCGTCCGATATCGAGGCCGAGAACGCCGATCACGTGATCATCGCCACTGGTTCGGTCCCGCGGATGGACGGGCAGCAGCACACTTTCCCGACCCAGGCGGTGCCGGGGGTGGCGCAGGGTCATGTCGTCTCGACCACCGAACTGCTCCGCGAGAACCGCGACTGGGGCAAGACCGCGCTGGTGCTCGATACAGTAGGCGACTACGAAGGACTGGCTGCGGTCGAGCACCTTCTGTCGCGCGGGCTCAAGGTCACCTACGTCACTGCCAATGGCGCCCTCGCCCCCAAGAGCGAGCGGACCCTGCCAGCGTGGGAGCGCTTCCTCCAGCTCGGGGAATTCGAGGTGCTGACGTACCATCACCTGACCGAAATTGGCCAGGGCGAGGCGACCGTTCGCCCCT
Source organism: Novosphingobium sp. FW305-C-111 (assembly GCF_058783565.1). Lineage (NCBI taxonomy): Bacteria > Pseudomonadati > Pseudomonadota > Alphaproteobacteria > Sphingomonadales > Sphingomonadaceae > Novosphingobium > Novosphingobium sp. FW305-C-111. The sequence continues at coordinate 63,542 of NZ_JBYSYP010000008.1, read as the reverse complement.
ATCTCGGCGCGATGCAGCAGGTTCGCACCATTCCCGCCGATACGGTCGTGCTGATCACTCCGAACCAGCCCTTGCGCGAGCTTGCTGATGCGCTGGAGGGCAAGGCCAACGTCTCGCTGATCGGCGATGCCCGCGCGCCGCGCAACCTTTTGGTGTCAATCTGGGAAGGCCACGCCGTGGCCCGGGCCATCGCGTGAAGGAAGCCCCTGTCAGCCGGCGCTGCGCAGCCGGGCAACTCGCCGGGCGATGCGCCAGCCGCCCGGTCCCTTGCGCATGATATCACGGTAGGTGACGCTGCCGACACGCCCGTTGCGGCCCACGCCGATGCCCTTGGAGATGACATGGGCGGTGTCACCGTCCAGCGCCGTCACGACGATGTTGGTGGCATGGTGGGCCAGCGGATGTCGGGTGTCGGGGTGGACCCACTGCGCGCTCAGCGCGGCGAGACCCTCGGTCACCCCGCCGCCTTCGAACGACGTCGTGTCGAACACGAGGTCGTCGGTGAACAGCTCGCTCAGCCGGTCCCATTCGCACTCGTCGATGATGTGGCCGTAAAGCGCGATCAGCTGGTGGATCGCCAAGACTTCCGTAACGTCCATTCCGTTCATGAATGCTCCATTGCGCATCAGGTGGTGGCTCCGCCATCGACGATCTGGATCGCGCCATTGACATAGCTGGCGTCGTCCGAGGCGAGGAAGGCGATGACCGCCGCGATTTCCGACGGATCGGCGATGCGGTTCTGCGGATTGGTCGCGCTGATCGCGTCGAGCTGATCCTGCGGCAGGCCGGCGAGCAGTGATGTCGCCGTCACTCCGGGGGCGACGCCATTGCAGCGGATGCCGTCGCCGCCATATTCACGGGCGATGCACAGGGTCAGCATGGCGATGCCGGCCTTGGTAATGCTGTAGGACGAATGGTTGTGCGATGCGCGGAACGAGGCCAGCGAGGCCGTATTGACGATCGCTCCGCCGCCCTGCGCCAGCATCATCACGATCGCTTCCTTCGCCAGCATCAGCGGCGCACGCACGTTCACGGCATGGACCGCGTCAAACACGTCGAGTGGGACTTCGTGGACGCGCAGCGTATGCGGGCCGCCGATGCCGGCGTTGTTGACCAGCACGTCGATCCGTTCGAACTCGTCGCGAACCACCGTGAAAATCCGCGCCACATCGGCCTCGGAGCTAACGTCGGCTGAAATCGTCCGAGCTACCGGAATTTCCGGGCGAAGCCGGTCCAACGAGGCCGCATCGAGGTCAACGGCGATCACCCGCGCGCCCTCCTCGGCAAAGCGCTGCGCGGTCGCTCGCCCGATGCCTGAACCGGCACCGGTGACCAGAACCACCTTACCGGAAAAACGTGCGTGCATCGGTCGTTCCCTCAGAGGCGACCGGCCATTGCATAGCTCGACATGTCAGGAAGGTGGTGCCCGCCATCGACGGCGAGGTTCTGGCCGGTGACGAATTCGCTGGTTGGCGAACAAAAGAACAGAACCGCGTTGGCGATGTCGCTGGGCAAGCCGGCGCGCTGGACCGGGATATTGGGGACGATCAGCCGGGCGGTATCGTCATCCATCCTGGGATCGCGGTCGTCGATCACCAGCCCCGGCTCGATCACGTTTACCGTGGCCTTGTGCTTGGCAAATTCAAGCGCAAGGCTCTTGCACAGGCCGGTCATTCCCGCCTTCGACGCGGCATAGGCATCAAGGCCGGCAAGCCAGGCGCGGCTGCCGATCAGCGAGGCAATGCCGACGAAGCGCCCACCGGGGCGAGCCTTGAACTGCGGCAGGACGGCGCTCGCCAGCCATTTCACGGTGTAGAGGTTGGTTCGCAGCACCCGGTCGAACTCCTCGTCCGAGAGGGCTTCGAAAGGCGTGAACGGGAAGATTCCGCTGTTGTGGACGACGATGTCGAGTCCGCCGAAAGTGGCGACGGCCATGTCGACCGCGGCATGGCAGGCCTCGCTGGTGGACAGGTCCGCCGCCAGCAGCTCGACCGCATGGCCGGCAGCCTTGAGCTCGTCGGTCACCTCGCGCCCGCTCGCCTCGGTGCGGGTGGCGATGAGCACCTTGGCTCCGTTCTGCGCAAGCTGGGTGGCGATCACCCGACCGATACCGCGCCCTCCGCCGGTGACCAGCGCGACTTTGCCTTCGAGATCGACCTTCATGTGCAAATCCTCAAGATGCCGCGGCAATCGCCGCCTCGCTCCAATTCCACAGCCGGGCCGCCGCGACCGGATCGACCGCCCACGGCTTGACCCCGCGGATCATCCCTTCCTCCCACGGAACCGCCTCGTTGCAATCTTCGAGGTAAAGCCCGCCGGCGCCATCCAGCTCGGCCCCCAGGGCTGCCCAGATGGTTGTGGCGCTGCCCTGCTCGACGGTCTTCCAGCGGACCTTTTTTGCCGCTTCGGGATCGACGCCGATCCGCTTGCGGATATCGTCGGTCATGTGCCGGCCGAGCGAGGTCTGGATGCCTCCGGGCATCAGCGAAAAGCAGCGAATTCCCTCGTCCCGGAAGCGGCGGTCGAATTCCACGGCGAACAGCGCATTGGCGGTCTTGGCCCGGCCATAGGCGCGGAGCGGATCGTAGTCGCCGCGTTCGAAGTTTGGGTCATCGAAATCGAAAGCACTCCAGTGATGCCCGGTCGACGAAACCGAAACCACGCGCGCAGCGCCCGCTGCCCGCAGCGCTGGGAGCAACAGGACGGCAAGATGGAAGTGACCGAGGTGATTGACCCCGACCTGGCTCTCGAACCCTTGCGCTGTATATGCGAGCGGGCAGGCCATGATCCCCGCGTTGTTGATGAGAAGGTGCAGAGGAGCATCGCTTTCGCGTGCGGCAAATGCTTCGACCGAACGCAAGTCGGACAGGTCGAGAGCGGAAATCGAAGCCTTCCCGCCCGCCTCCTCTATCATCGTCCTCACCGGCTCTGCGGCGCCAATATCCCGAACCGCCAGTACGACTTCTGCGCCGCGCAACGCCAGCACGCGAGCGGTTTCAACGCCCAGGCCCGCCGTAGCCCCGGTAACGATGGCGCGCTTGCCGGCGAGATCGTGGCCTTCCGAGACCTCCTCGGCAGTGGAACTCCATCCGAATGGTGATGTGACCCGGGTCATTTGGGTCTCCTGTCGAGGAACAAGGTCTGGTGAGCATGGCCCAGCGCGCCGCCGAGGTCGGCGAGGTGCGTATCGACGATGGCCATGCCGTTGCCGGCGCTCCGCGTCTCGGCGGCAATGCGGACCCAAGGGCCCGTGGGCATGCGCGTGAGGTGGAGGCTGAGATCGACGTTGGCGAACGACCACTCGCGCCAGTCGACCAAAGTCGAAAGCCCGCTTCCGAAATCGCTCGCCATGGCGGTTTGGACGAACGGGGAGATCGATGTGCCCTCAACAATCTCACCCGTAAAACTCGCCCAGGCGACACCCGGTCCGGCGCGTTCGAGCCCACCGGACTCGAGGCGCGTCTCGCAGACATGACGGAACGGGGAGCGCTTGCCGTTGAAGGTGGGCAGGTCCTCCGGCGCGAGGTCGTGGACCTGCACTGGCGTCACGGGAGATTGCCCGTCGCGCAAGTGCAGCGCGGTCGCCCGAAGCATCACCTTCTTGTCCTGCTCGAAATCAATCTGCATCAGTTGCAGCCGGCGGCCATCGCGGACTTTCGTTACTGTGGCCGTGAGCGGCGCCATCGCAAGTGGACTGAGAATGTCGACTACCAGCCGAGCCACGGTCATCCCCGCCGCACAGGACTGCTCCGCCAGGTGCGCGGCCAGCCCGATGAGGGCTACCCCGTTCTGGAAGCGCTTGTCCCACGGCCCGGTCACAAGGACCGAGGGTGCATACCGCCCCTCCTCCAGCCGTTCATAGAAATGGCGCGGTTGCGGCTCGTTCATGCCGCAACCGATCCGCCCCAGGCCAGCTCGGCCGCCGCCGCTCCCTGCGACCGCACCCCGCCCATCTCGCCCGCAAGCCAGCGCAGGCGAAAGGTCCAGCAATGGAGTGCGTGTTCGAGCGTCATGCCGAGCGCGCCGTTGAACTGGTGGAGGTCGTAGGTGACCTGCTGGCAAGCACGCTGCGCATGGAGCGCGGCGAGAGCCGAGTCGCAATCTCTTCCGCTCCAGGCCGCCTTCATGGCCAGCCAATAGACGCCGCGAGATTTCTCGACGTCCGCCGAGAGCCGGTGCTGCACCGCCTGGAACGAGCCGACAGGCCTGCCGAATACCTGCCTCTGCTTGACGTAGGCATTCGTGAAGTCGATGCCAGCTTGCATCGCCGCGCCTATTTCAAGGGCGATAGCGAGACGCCACAGGCGGCGCAATTCCCCGACTTTGTCGCGCCCCAGCTTGCGCACCCGGCTCCAGTCGGGCTCCGCTTCGAGCCGGCCCAGCGGATAGGCGTACTGGCTTTCGACGGGGATCACGAACAGCTCATCAGCGGCAAGCACCGCGACATCATCGCCAAGATCGACGATCACGGTGCGGGCGGAAGGAAGGAACCGGACCGACCGGGTCAGGTCCTCACGCCGGGCGAGCGCCACGGGACGCGGCAAGGCATGGTCCGGAAGCAGCAGCGGCGCGACAAGGGCGCTGCCGGCGCACTCGAAGACCTGAGGCGAAAACCCGGCTTCGTAGACGAGGATTGCAGCTTCGAGGGCTCCGCAGCCCTCAGCGCGGGCGATGTCGAAGAACCCGCCTAGCTGAAGGTCACGCTCGAGCCGGCCGGCGTGGTGCCACGCGGCGGGCGGAACCACCCCGTCCACCCGCGGCAACGCAAGGTTGTCGGCCACGATCTGCACGATTGCTTCCCGCAGTGCGCGCTGGTCGTCATTGAATGACAGGTCCATGGTTCACGCTCCTCGCGGCAGGCCGAGGAAGCGGCCCGATATCATGTTGAGCTGGACCTCGGCAGCACCCGCGGCGATCCCCGAGGTGATCGCCGAGTTGAACTGCGAACGCAGATGACCGTCCCCCCCTTCGCGCAGCAGGTCTGGCAAGTACGTGGTGGAGAGGTTAGCCACGGCATGGTCGGCCTGGATCATCGCGTAGCGCGCGACGTAGGTGTCCGCACCCGGGTCCTGGTCCTTGGCGCGCCCGTCGATGACCAGGTAGGTCAGCAACCGCGCAGCCTCGACCTGGGCAAGTGCGGCGGCACAATCGGTCCGAACCACCGGATCGTCGAACAATCCGCGCTCCTTCAGAACCTCTACGGCGTGATCTAGCGTCCGTGCGGACTTTTCATATCGGGCGGCACCGATCCGCTCGTAATGGATGATGGTCTGGACGATCGCCCAGCCGTTGCCCTCCTCGCCTAGCAGCGCATCGGCGGGGACGAAGACGTCGCTGAAGAAGCACTCATGAAAGTCGTACCTCGAATGCACGCCGGCAATGGGGCGGATTTCAAGGCCGGGAGTGTCGGTCGGGACCAGGAAGCAGCTGACCCCGCCCTTCCCCTTCCCGCCGACACGGGCCAGCAGGAACATCAGGTCTGCCCGTGCCGCATACGACGTCCAGATCTTGGAGCCGTTGATCACATACCCACCCTCGACGGGCTCGGCCCGGGTTTTCATGTTGGTGAGGTCGGTGCCGGCCTCGGGTTCCGAAAACCCCTGGCACCACAAGTACCGCGCCTCTGCGATGCCGCGCAGGTATCTCTGCTTCTGGGCTTCCGTCCCGAATTTCATGATCGCAGGACCTGCCCAGTTCGAGCCGAGGTAGAGCGAGGAGCGCGGTTCGCCGAGGCTCCACATCTCCTCGCTGATGACAATCTGCTTCCACGCACCGGCGTCCTGTCCGCCATAGGCCTCGGGCCAGTGACGGACGATCAGGTCGCGTTCGGCGAGCCGGGCATTGAACTGCCTGGCGTGATCCATGACCTTCGGGCTGGACGGACCCTGCGGCGCGTAATTGTCCCACCAGTCGTCCGGCAGGGTCGCAATCACCTCGCGCAGTTCGGCGCGGTAGGCGTCATCGGATTCGTCCCAGGCGAAATCCATTTCTCTCTCCCAATTTGGTATACTTATTCAGCGGATGGAGCGGACTTGTCAAATGATTGACGCTGCCCGAAAGACAGTTCGACGATCGGGGACGAGAAACACGGGCAATGACGCTGGAGGCGGTCAGGACAGAGGGGCGATCCCGTCGGCGGCGCAAGCTGGGCGAGATCGTGGCTGAACGGATCGTCGCCGAAATCATCGACAACGGCTGGAGCGAAGGCGAAGTGCTCGGTACAGAGCGGGACTTCATGGACCGCTACCGCGTTTCCCGCGCGACCTTCCGAGAGGCCATGCGCCAAGTCGAATGGCACGGGATCGCCGGGATGCGCCGCGGCGCAAACGGCGGGCTGGTAGTCAAGGCCCCTCCCCGCGACGCAATTGTCTTTGCCTTCAAGACGTATCTGGAACTGGCAAAGGTTCCGCGCAGCGATTGCGACGATGTTGCGGCCCTGTTGCGCGCCGCTGCCGAGCGCGAGGGTGGCAGCGAGAACTTGGCGATCTCGCTCTTTCTGGAGGCGCTTGACGAACGCACCCTCGAAGATCTGGCCGAACAGCGCCGGGCCAGCGGCGCGAGCGCAAAGCTGAGCGAGAGCACGGCATTCCGAATCGTGCGCGAGATTGACACAACCGGCGCGGGTAAGGGCACGAGCCTCGGGAGTGAAAACGAACTGCAGCAACGCTACGGGGTAAGCCGGGCCGTCCTGAGGGAAGCCCTGCGGCACCTCGAGCTGCATGAGATCGTCCGTGTAAAGACGGGGGTCCAGGGCGGGATCATCGTCCACCAGGTCGATCCCGCTTATACCATCGAATTGGCCTCGACCTTCCTCGCCTATGCCCGCATTCCTTTCGTCCACAACTGGCAGGCCCATACCCCGCTGGAACTGGCGGCAGTAAAAGGTTTCGCGGTGCGGGCGAACGAAGCGGACCTCGTCAGGCTCGAGAAGTCCTTCATCCGGCTTAACGCAGCTTCAGCGCCTCATTACCTGGTAGCCGCGGCGGACTTTCACCAGGCGATTGCAGACGGCTGCGGCAACCGTGCGCTTGCCCTCATCGTACGTCTGTTCCTGATCCACACTCCGAAGATCCTGCCGGTGCCGGACGAACGGTTCCTGCCCATGCTCAAACAGGGACACCGGGACCTCATCGGAGCCATGCGCAACCGCGACGCCGCACGCGGCGTCGAATTGATGCGTAGCATGTTCGAACATTCACGCCGCTGGCTGGTTCGCAACGAACCGCGCCGGCACAGCAAAACCGGCTAGGCCCCCCCTGCGACGATCCCCAGCGGGGCGAAAACGACCGCGTGAAGCTCGTCCGTCGCCAAGGTCGGCGAGAGGACCATACGTTCCGTCCCTGCCCGGGCCGCCAGCTCGGCCAGCGCTTCCCCAACGACGTCGGCGCGAATTTCATAGAGCGCGGCGTAGCCGAACGGGTTGCCCTGCAGCGCGGGATGATCGACGAACCGAAAACGCTGCGCCGCGACGAAGCCGGGCACATCCAGCACATCGGGAATGTGAGTATCGGAATACCAACGGTTGAATTCCTCGTCCTCGCCGGGCGTAGCGTTGGTAAGGACGATAAAGAGGACCCTGTCGGCTGGCGCGACGTCGGCCGTCACCGGAGACAGGGCTCGCGGACCGATCGCGGCCGCGATGGTCATCAGCGTCGCGGCGGGATCGATCGTGTCGCTGAGTTTCCAGGCACCGCTTCCAGCCCTCCGGAACACTTCACCCACGAACGCCGCCGGGTCACCGTCGGTCCAATAAGCGGCGGCATGGCTCCAGCGCGGTGCGCTCTCGGCCGGCAGGGCCGCTGTGAATTCCCCCCGGATTGCGCCGGGCACCTCGCAAACGTCTGGCAGGTGCGTGGTCACGTACCAATCCTGATGCTCCTGCTCGCGACCCGCCACCGGCGTCTGCATGACAAGCAGAAGTCCCTGCGCCTCCGTCATCCGAACCCTCCATTTTTCCGCAGTTGTTGAATCTTGTCTTGCAGCATGATGCGCAGGATGCAACATTAATGGTATACCAATTTAGGGAGATAACGGTGTCAGGGCGCTATCAAAGCTATGTCGGCCTGAACGTGACGTTGGACGACAAGGTCCTCACCGTCATGCTCGACAATCCCCCGCTCAATTCGATGACTCCCGAAGCGCACCATGATCTGACACGGATCTGGGCGGACGCCGGTAGCGATCCCGAGGTCCGCGTAATCGTCTTTACCGGCGGCGGCGACAGGGCGTTTTCTGCGGGTGGGGACCCGAAGAAGATGCTCGAAAGCTGGGGTGATCGGGGTAAGTGGCAGGTCGGCATGGCCGAGGCGCGGGCCATCATCGTGGGGATCCTCGAATGTCCCAAGCCCGTCATCTCACGCATCAACGGGCACGCCATGGGACTTGGCGCCAGCCTTGCCTTGGCTGGCGACATCACGATTGCGGTCAACGACGCAAAGATCGGCGACTCACATGTCAGCGTCGGATTGGCGACTGGAGACGGGGGCGCACTGCTGTGGCCGAACCTGTTCGGCCTCGTCGAGGCGCGCCGCCATCTGCTCTCGGGAATACCGCTGACGGGCAGCGAGGCAGCGGCAAAGGGCCTGGTGACCGAAGCCACCACGCGTGAGGATCTCGACGCAGCAGTCCAGCGCTGGGTCGAGATTTTCCTTTCGAAGTCGCCCAGCGCACTTCAGACCACGAAGCAGACGCTCAACCTCGAAATCGTCGAGAAGGCGAAGCGCTACATGGGCGAAATGCTGCGGCTCGAGACGAAGTCGTGGGAGTCGCCCAACCATCCCGAAGCGGTCCGCGCGATGCTCGAGAGGCGCGCGCCGGACTTCATCGACGAATAAGCCAGAGAAAGACAGCTACGATGTCTGACGAAATGGATCTCGGCGTATTGGCCGAGAGCTTTGCGGAAATGCTCAGCGCCGAATGGCCGCGCGAGAAGGCACTGGCCCATGCGAAGGTTGGCGGTGGGCACGATGCCGCGCTGTGGGAAGGCATGGCCGCGCTCGGATGGCAGGCCCTCACAGTCGAGGAGGCACACGGCGGCCTCGGCCTGGGCATGGATGCGGTCGTCTGCCTGCACCTCGCCCTGGGTGCCGCAGTGGCACCCGTGCCAATGCTGGGGACCACCATCGCGTCCGCCCTTGTCCAGGCAGGTGGCAGCGAAAACCAGAAATCGGACCTGCTGCCGGCTCTGGCCGAAGGCCGGATCAAGCCTGCGGTCGCGGCCGCAGGCACCCCGCCCGTTGCGGCGAACGACACTGCCGCGTCAGGCGAAGTGCGGGACCTTCTCGATGCAGACGGCGCAACCCACCTGTTTATTCCCGCGGTGTCCGGCGGCTCGCAAGGATGGCTGGTGATCGACACGGCCAAGGATGGCGTCAGCATCGACACCAGTCCGCTCGTCGACACCAGCCGGACGCTGGCGAACGTCCGCCTCTTGGACTTAGCAATCGGGCCGGACGACTTCATCGCGACATCGCAGGCCGCCGAAGACGCGGTGCGGCGCGCGGCGATGCTGGCGATCGCGGCAGACTCGCAGGGCGGTGCCGAGGCGGTCCTTGCCGCGACCGTCGACTACATGAAGGTGCGGGAGCAGTTCGGCGTGCTGATCGGCTCGTTCCAGGCCCTCAAGCACCGCGTGGCCGATCACCAGACCGCGCTCGTCGCCTCGCGGCACCTGCTCGAGTTTGCGGCGGGCCTTGGCGCCAGTGACCCTCTGGCGTTGCTTTATGCTGCTTCTGCGAAACAACACGCAACCCGCACCGCGGCGGAAATCGCGCGGGACTGCATCCAGCTCCACGGCGGGGTCGGATTCACCGCGGAATTCGTGCCCCACCTCTATCTGAAGCGAGCCAAGGTCAACGAGGCGCTGTGGGGCATCCGCGCCGCAACGCTCGACCGGATTGCCGACATGCTGGAGGCCGCGTGATGACCGCCGCTCCTCTTTCCGCCCCTGCCACCCCCCGCCGCTTCGACATTCTCGGCAAGGTCGGAGACGAGCAGGCCTTCCGCCAGGAAATGCGCGACTGGTTAGCGGTTACGGTCGATCCGGACTGGCGCGGCAAATGGCAGTCGGTCCGCGAACACGAGCTTCGCGCGCTGATCATCGAGTGGCTCGAGGAACGCCGGAAGGTTGGCCTTGCCGCACCGCACTGGCCGCGTGAATGGGGCGGGCCGGGCCTGCCGTTCTCCTACCAGATCATGGTGTACGAAGAGTTTTGCCGCGCCGACGCGCCGGAACTCGACATGTTCACGATCTCGCTGTTCCACACCCCCGCGACGCTGTTCGAGCACGGGACCCAGGCGCAGAAGGACAAGTACCTCGACGGGATCGTCAACGGCACCGACATCTGGGTCCAGGGCTTTTCCGAGCCGGGATCGGGCTCCGACCTCGCCTCGCTCCGGACCTCGGCCGTGCGGAATGGAGATCACTACGTCGTCAACGGCCAGAAGATCTGGTCATCGGGAGGAATGAACGCCCGCTACTGCCTGCTGCTGGCGCGCACCGACCCGAACGGCAAGCGCAAGCACGACGGTATCTCCTACTTCATCATGGACATGCAGTCCCCGGGCGTCGAAGTACGCCCCATCCGCCAGATCACCGGCGAGGCCGAATTCTGCGAAATCTTCATGGACGACGTGAAGATCCCGGTCGAAAACCTGATCGGCGCCGAAGGAAACGGCTGGATGATCGCCCAGTCGACCCTCTCGACCGAACGCGGCCTGCTCATTTTCGGGGCGGTCGAACGCCTTGCCCGCTCTTTCGAACTCGATGGGAAGGATGCGCGCGACACCTGGATGCGCGATTCCCAGTTTCGCCGCGAATATGCGCAATACTGGGCGGAATTGCAGACCATCCGGCTGATGATCCGCAAACTTCTGATGGAGCTGGAGGCCAACCCGGACAAGGCTTCGCCGACCCTGCCCACGTACATCAAGCTCACCTTTGGTCCGTTTCTGCAGCGCTATACCGAGTTCCTGATCCGCGCCGAAGGAATGGAGACGATGAAGTGGCAGCCGGCCATCCCGGGGACCGGCCATTCGAGCCGATTGCGCTTCAATGACTTCCTCAAGAGCTATGGCTGGACCATCGCCGGAGGATCCAACGAAATCATGCGCAACATCGTCGCCGAACGCATCCTGGGATTGCCGCGGGGATAATTCTTCCCGGGGGGCGGAGAGGAACGACAACTTTCATGACCAATGCCGCCATTCTCGCTGCCCCGGCCGCTGCCTACCCTTCGATCTGGCGCCTCACCCTGCCGCTGATGGTCGCCGAGGTGGTCGCCTCGCTCGAGCTGACCATGATCTACGCGGCAATGCGCAGCCTCATTGCCGACTTCGGCAGCGCCTCCGCGGCAGGCTGGCTGGTGACCTCGTTCATGCTGTCGTCTGCCGCAGGTGCTGCATTGTTCGGCCGCGTCGGCGACCTTCTCGGACGACGGCGGGTGCTCATCGCCGTGCTTGCGATCGCAACGGCGGGTTCGCTGATCAGCAGCGTCACCCGCGACCTGGGCTGGCTGATAGCCGGGCGTGCCATGCAGGGGGCGGCCGGGTCGATCGTTCCGCTGTGCTTCGGGCTGATACGGGAACGCGCCGACCCGGGCCGGATCCCCTTCGGCGTGAGCCTGTTGTCCGCCGCGGCGAGCATCGCCTCGGCCACCGGACTGGTGCTCGGCGGCCTTGTCATCGACCACTTCGACTGGACCATGATCTTCAAACTGACGGCGGCGATGGGCGCGATCGCGCTCGTCTGCATAGCCACGTTCATACCCCGGGATCGCCAGTGGAACCCGGGCGCGGTTCGCGAGGACCTTGTCGGCGGGCTGCTTTTCATACCCGCCGCCGTTGGGCTGCTCCTGGCCATCGACAACATCGGACACGTCGGTCTTCAGGACCGGATGACCTACGCCTATGCCGCGATTGCCGCCCTGTCACTCGGCGCGTGGCTATGGCGGGAGCTCTCCGTGCCCAACCCGCTGATCCAGGTCCGACTGCTCGCGAAGCGCGCAATCGGCACGGCCAATGCGGTTTACGTTGCGCTGGCGCTCGGGGCTTTTCAGGGCGGACAGATCATGGCCCTGTTCGGACAACAGGACCCGGCGACCGGCGCGGGCCTTGGCCTCTCCGCGACGGCCGCGGGCCTGCTGTTGCTGCCGGCCAACCTGATCATGGCCGCCGGATATCCGCTGGTAGCGCGCCTGAACCAGAACTTCGGACCGCGCATCGTCGCGATCGCCGGGTTTGCCATGGTGATCGCGGGCTTTGGCGGCCTCATCCTGTCTCACGACGATGTGGCTATCGTGATGAGCCTGCTGGTCATCCAGTCGGTCGGGCTCGGCACCGTCTATGTGACCGCGCAGCTCGTCATCGTTACCGCCGCGCCGCCCGACCGGGTGAGCGAGACGACCGGGGTCATGACCGTGATCCGGGCGACCGCAATGGCCGTCGGCGCGCAGACCGTCGCCACCCTGCTCTCGGCGAAGGGCGGTCACGGAATCACCGCGACGAGCTTTCCCGCGGAGCGAGATTACCTCGTCGTATTCACGTTTGTGTGCGTGACGGCTGCCATCGGCATCGTGTTGTCGGGTCTCCTGCCGCGCAGCCTCAAGGCCGACACGCACTAATTCAACCGGAGCTTGCAATGGATTCTCTCGTAGCCCCCCTGTTCGAAGCCTTCTCCCTGCGCGGCCTGTCGCTGTCCAACCGCATCGTCATGGCCCCGATGACCCGGGGATTTTCTCCGCACGGCGTGCCCGGCGACGATGTCGCCGCCTATTACCGCCGCCGTGCGGACACGGGACTGATCATCACCGAGGGGGTCGGGGTCGACCACCCCGCCGCGCTCGGCGGAAGCGGGGTGGACGGTGACAACGCCCCGCACATGTATGGCGCCGACGCCCTCGAAGGCTGGCGCAAGGTGGTGGACGCGATCCATGACGCCGGCGGCAAGGTGATGCCGCAGCTGTGGCACCAGGGCGTCATGCGCGAGATGGGAACCGGTCCCAACCCGGCAGCGGAGACTGTCCGTCCTTCAGGGACCTGGGGGCCACTGGACCGCACCGCAATGGTTTCGACCGAATACATCGAAAAGGTCGCAGCCCGGCCCGGCCGGGCAATGACCGACGAAGAGGTCGTCGACGTGATCGAAGCCTTTGCCCGCAGCGCGCGCGCCGCGATGTCCGTGGGCTTCGACGGCATCGCGATCCACGGCGCGCATGGTTACATGGTCGACGACTTCCTGTGGGAGGGCACCAACCAGCGCTCCGACCGCTGGGGCGGCGACCATGTCGGCCGCGCGACATTCGCAGTCGAGCTGGTCAGGGCGATCCGCCGCGAGATTGGTCCGGAGCCGATCATCAACTTCCGGTTCTCGCAGTGGAAACAGCAGGACGTTCGCGCCCGCCTCGCCGAAACCCCGGAGCAACTCGGCGAAATCCTCGGCCCGATCGCGGACGCGGGGGTGGACATCTTCGACGGGAGCCAGCGCTATTTCGACAAGGCCGAATTCGAAGGCTCGCCGCTCAATCTGGCCGGCTGGGCGAAGAAGCTGACTGGCAAGGCTTCGCAGACGGTCGGTGGGGTCGGGCTTTCGTCCGGCGTTTACGACTCGCGCAAGGACGGCGGCTCGGCGGCGGCGCTCAGCAATGTCTACAAGGTCGCAGAGCGCCTCGAACGCGGAGAGTTCGACCTCGTCGGAGTCGGACGGGCCATCATGCACGACCCGGCATGGACCCGCCGCATTCGCGAAGGCGACGACCTCCTGCCGTTCGACGAAAGCTCGCGTCTTGTCCTGACCTGATCGCTACGGGAGCGTCGTGACCTCGCGCCGTGCGGCCTCGTGCAGCGCCCAGTAATCGCCCCAGCTCGCGTCGCTCTGCGGAAGCTCGCAGGCGAAGTCGGCTTCGCGCCCGGGCCACCTGTTGAAGTCGAGCGATCGGGGCGCAGCGCGGTGATCGCCGACGAACAGGAATCGCGGCCGCCGGCCGAGAAAGTACCAACTCTCGTCGACCCTTACATAGCGGTCGAAATACACCATCAGGTTGACAACCCAGCTGTCGCCGTCTTCGTGCTCGGCACGACAATAAACGGTGCCGCGCGCGCTATCGGCCTCGATGTCGGTAATCACATGCCCGACGACCTGGTGAAAGCTGCGGTAGAACCGCGACAGAACGCCGTCGTAGAACCGCCGCGCCCCTTCTGCGCCAACCCCGTGCTCACCGAAGCGGGTCATGGGCGAGAACAGTTCGCCGAGGTCCGCGAGGTTGCGGCTGTCGACGGCGCGCGCATATCGCACCGCCAGTTGCTGGACGGCGAGCTGCGCCTCGATCCTGCCCACACGCAGTTCCAACAGATCGGTCATTTGATAGCACTCCGCGATTGACTGTCGAGCTTAACAGTGCACTAAATCGTAGGAAAGGCAAACGCGGAGCGAAGTGATGTCGATCCTGTTCGAGCCCCTTAAAATCGGCAGCATGACGCTGAAGAACCGTTTCGTGATGGCGCCGATGGGCCGCAGTTCCGCGCCCGGTGGGGTGCTGGGTCCTGCTTACGCGCCGTATTACCGAAAGCGGGCCGAAGGGGGCACAGCCCTCGTCATCGGCGAGGCAACTGCCATAGACCATCCGACGGCACAGCATATGACCACGTCGTCCACGATTCATGGCGACGGTGCAAAAGCCTGGGCGAATGTCGTGGCGGAGGTGCACGCGGCAGGCGGCGCATTCATGCCCCAACTTTGGCATGCAGCGATGATGCGCTCGCCCTATCCGGCCGACGATCCGAAATTGGAAATGGCCAACCGCGACCGGAAGTCGATGGGTCCCTCGGGACTCTATATGCCAGGACTGCTCGACCCAGCGGTAATGCCGCCTGCCCCCGTCAAGGTCGAGGAGCCGATGACGCTCAGCGAAATCGACGACTGCATCGGTGCGTTCGCCCGGGCCGCCGCGACCGCGATGGAACTCGGCTGCGACGGGATCGATATCCACGGCGCTCATGGTTACCTGATCGACGAATTCCTTTGGTCCACGCTGAATCAGCGCGCTGACAGCTATGGCGGAAGTATCGCAAATCGTGTCCGGTTCGCTGTAGAGGTCGTCGAGGCATGCCGCGCTGCCACGGCGCCCGACTTCCCGATCTTTCTGCGAATTTCGCAGTGGAAGCAGCAGGACTATCGCGCGCAGATAGCCGAATCCCCCGACGAATTGGCGAAGATCGTCGAGCCGCTGGCAAACGCCGGTGCAGACCTCTTCGACTGTTCGACGCGCCGCTTCTGGGAGCCCGCTTTTCCCGGATCCGCCATGAGTCTGGCCGGATGGGTGCGCAAGTTGTCCGGCAAACCAACGATGATGGTCGGTTCGCTGGGGATCGCGAAAGAAGTTCTGGAGAAGGACGCGATGGCAGCGCTGCACGCGGTGGCGGCAGGCGGACAAGCGAGCGATGAAGGCGAGGATCCTCTTATCGGCAGCGACCTCTACATGCTCGACGAAGCAGTCGCCCGGATGGAGCACGGCGAATGTGACCTGCTGGGCGTCGGCAGGATGCTCATCAGCAATCCAGACCTGGTGCGCCGTATCGAAACCGGCGAGGGCGTCGAGGCGATGCGGGCCTATCGTACCGACCACCTGATGACGCTGGTGTGAGCGCTGCCTAGCTCGTGCCGCCACTGATGGGCGGGCCGAAAGGAGCGGACCAGCCAGCGAAGTCGGCTGGCCGGCGTTCCCCGCGTGCGGCCATCGCTTCGCGGAAGTCGGGCCCTGTCAGGGTCTGCCGGGTCAGTTCGCCTGATTCGAAGCGCGCGCTCTCGAACTGCCCCAGTGGTTCCTCGCGCAGTTGGCGCTTGATCAGCCTCAGCGACGCCGGCGAGCATGACTCGGCCATGGCGCGGGCATAGGCAAGCGCCTGTGCCTGGAAATCATCCACCGGCAAGACGAGCGAAACAAGCCCTTTGGCCAGCGCTTCATCCGCCCCGATCCGGCGGCCCGACATCAGCATTTCGGCAGCGTGCCCCTGCCCCATGAGCCGCGTCAACAGCCAAGCGAGGCCCGCCTCGGCGCAGAGTCCCAGCTGGGCGAACGGCGCGAGAAAGAAAGCATCCTCCGCCGCGATGCGAATATCAGCGCAGCACGCCATGGCGAGACCCATGCCCGCGCAGGCGCCGTGGACCGCCGCGATCACCGGCTTTTCGAACAGCATGATCCCGTCGTAGCGCAGCCCGCCCGAGCCGCTGTTCGGCGCATTCGGATCCGCGGAGAGTTCGCCAAGGACCTGCATGTCAGCCCCCGCGCAGAAGCCACGACCCGCACCGGCCAGCAGGACAACGCGGACCTCGGGATCCGCGCCGGCCTGACGAAACGCGTCGGTCAACGCGCGCGACAGAGCACCGTTGCTGGCGTTGAGCCGGTCCGGGCGATTGAGCGTGATCCGCGCAACGCCATGCTCGGTGGAGTAGAGCACCTCGTCGCCAGGCAATGGCATCACCAGCCCGCGAGATCGGCCGCGCGAAGGCGATGCCGCGAAGGACTGCCCATCCACGCCCAGTCGAACATCGCCCGCTTCATGTAGATGTGGGTATCATGTTCCCAGGTAAAGCCGATACCCCCGTGCGCCTCGACGGTGTCACGGGTCATCTGAAGATAAGTATCGGTCAGGTGAGCCTTAGCATGCGCTGCGGCGTGCGCGGCCTTTTCGGGCAGCTTGTCCCATGCGTGCGCCGCGAACCAGTAGAGACCACGCGACGGTTCGGTCCGCAGCGCCATGGCCACGAGCTGGTAGCGGAGACCTTGAAATCCGGCGATCGGCTGGCCGTACTGCTCGCGGACTTTGGCATACTCGACCGACATCGCGACGCAGTGCTCTGCGCCGCCAAACGCATCGGCGGCGAGCAGCACCGCGGCAGCGTCGGCGACGCGCTCGGCAACCCTGGCGCCATCCGGCAGGAGTTCGCACGAGGCATCGGTAAATGTCACCGTATCGGCCGGCCTGGTTCGGTCGGCCCCGTCCATCCGCACCGCGGTAAAGGCAGCGCCCTTCTCGACCAGCGCCAGCCCCTCGGCGACGCCGACCACGATGAGGTCCGCCTCCGCGGCATTGGGCACAAGCGTCTTCTCGCCGGAGAGCGCGCTGTTTGCCGACAGGCGCCACTCCCCGGGCCGCCACGCAGCCTTGCCTTCTCCGAAGGCGACGGTCGCAAGCTTCTCGCCGGAAGCCAGCAGGGGAAGCCATTTCGCTTTCTGTTCTTCAGACCCGCCCAATGCAATCGCCATCGTCGCCAGCACATGCCCGAGAAACGGGACCGGCGCAGCGGCGCGGCCCAAGGCCTCGGCGACGATCGCGAGATCGACCATTTCGAGACCGAGACCGCCGTGCTCTTCGGGTGCGATGATCGCCGGGATGCCCATTTCACAGAGCGCGGCCCAAAGTTCGGCGTCGAACCTCGCGTCGCCTTCGACGTCAAAAATGCGGTGGACTCGCTGCGGATCGCATTTGTCGCGCAGCAGCGCGGTGACGCTGTCGACCAGGGCCAGTTGCTCGTCAGAAAGAAGGAAGTTCATGCGCCGACTCCCTGCACCCGATCACGCGGCAGGCCGAGCACCCGCTCCGCAATGATGTTTCGCTGGATGTTGGAGCTGCCGCCGGCGATCGACATCGACAACGAGATCATGAACCGCTCGATCCACTTGAGCTGCTTGCCGCTCATGTCGGTGAAATCATCCTCGACGATATCGCGCGCCAGCTTTGACATCCGCCCGACCAGGTCGGTCATGAACAGCTTGCGCATCGTGGTGAAGGAATCGCCTGGCTGGTCGTGGACGTCGAGCGACACGGACCGGTAGGTCGAATAGACAAGGCTCATCAGCTCTCCGTCGATCGCGGCGAGCTCCTCGCGAATCCGCGGATCTTCGATCGCGGGCTTGCCGTTGCGCTCTATTTCCTTCGCCAGCTTCACGAGGTCGCGGAACACAGAAAGCGGCCAGGTCATGGCGGCGATGCCCGAGCGTTCGTGCTTGAGGGTCGAGCGGGTGACGTTCCAGCCCTTCCCACGCTCGCCCACGAGCGCGTCGGCGGGGGTTTCGGCATTGTCGAAGAAGACCTCGTTGAACTCCTTCTGCCGGGTCATCTGGACCAGTGGCCGGACGGTAACGCCGGGTTGGCGCAAGTCTAGCAGCAGGTAGGAGATGCCGGCATGCTTTGGAGCGTCGGGCTCGGTCCGCACCAGCATGAACATGTGCGTCGCGACGTGGCCATGCGTCGTCCAGATTTTCTGTCCGTTGATGATCCAACGCGACCCGTCGGGCGAAAGCTCGGCCTTGGTACGCAGCGATGCGAGGTCCGAACCGGCATTGGGTTCCGAGAATCCCTGGCACCACACGATCTCGCCGCGCAGGGTCGGCCCGATGAATTGTTCTTTCTGGGCTTCCGTACCCCACTCAAGCAAGGTTGGAACGACAAGGCCGTTGCCCGGAATTCGATCGCTCGGCGCCCGCGCGCGGCTCAATTCCTCACGGATGATCTCGGCACGAGCGATGTCGGGAGCCTGCTCGGACCCGCCATACCGCTTCGGAATCGAACGATGCATGTACCCGCGTTCGATCGCGGCAACTACGAAGGCGCGCTTGTTTTCGGCGGACTTGACGTCGCCGTCGGCCGGTGGCCAATTCGCTGCGATGAACTCGCGGACCTCCGTGCGGAAGGAGTCATACTCCGCCCCGAACCCCAGCTCCATCCTAAATCCTCTACATGATTTCCCAATCCACTCTGAATGCGGTTTGGCCGCTCATGTCAACCCGGAAACCGCTAACTAAGTGACTTGATTGACTGGATGGCTGGTTCATACTCCCCGCGAATAGCGTGGCCGCGAAAAACGTATTGACAGTTTTTGTCTGATTGTCAGAAAGCGGTAGAAAGCGCTCGAGGAGAGGACCCGTGCTGCAGCAAGATATCACACCGATTCCCGACAACGTTCCGCACGAACTAGTGGTCGATTTCGACATGTACGACCTCGCCGGCAAGGCGGAGGACATCCAGAGTGCCTGGGCAGTGCTGCACAAGGGCCCCGATATTGTCTGGACGCCCCATTACGGGGGTTACTGGATCGCGACTCGCGCGGCGGACATCGACGTGATGCAGGTGGACCACGAGCATTTCAGCCACAACGAGTTCGACCTGCCGGTCAATCCGAACAAGGTGCGGTCGATCCCGCTCTCGCTCGATCCGCCCGAGCACACGCCGTATCGCCGGCTTCTGATGTCTGCGTTCACCCCGCAGAAAGTACGCGCGTTCTCGCAGATTGCGCGCGATACCGCGCAGGCGCTGGTGGCGCGCTTGAAGCCACGCGGAGAATGCGAATTCATCGACGAGTTCGCCAAGGTCCTCCCGATCAACGTGTTCCTCTCGATGATGGACCTGCCATTCGAGGATCGCGACTGGTTGCTGCCGCGCGTCGAAATCGCGGTGCGCAGCCCGGATCTGGAAGCCAAGACCCGGAACCAGAACGAACTCGTCGGCTACCTGATGCAGCACATCGCCGCGCGGCGCGAGAAGCCGGGCGAGGACCTGCTCAGCATGATCGTCCACGGCGAAGTCGAAGGACGGCCGCTCGATCCCGCGGAGATCATGGCGATGAGCCTGCTGGTCCTGGTGGGCGGCCTCGATACGGTCGCCTCGCAGCTCGGCTTCGTCGCGCAGTATCTGGCGCGCCATCCCGGTCATCGCCGTGAACTCGTCGAGAACCCGAAACTGATCCCGGTCGCCTGCGAGGAATTCCTTCGCCGCTTCGGCCTGCCCAACACCTCGCGTCAGATCACCATGGACTTCGAGTACAAGGGCCTGAAGTTCAAGAAGGGCGACATGATCCAGATGCCCAAGTGCCTCTACGGGCTGGACGACCGGGTAAATGAGCGGCCATTCGAGGTCGACTTCCACCGCAAGCCCTCGACGATCAAGCACGCAGCCTTTGGCGCTGGCCCGCACGTCTGCCCCGGCAACGTCCTTGCCCGCCGCGAGCTGATCATCTTCCTTGAGGAATGGCTGCCGGAAATCCCCGACTTCGAGATCGATCCGGACCGTCCGCCGGTGTTCGCCGCGGGCAGCGTGAACGGCGTGGACAAGCTCTACCTCAAGTGGAAGGCTTGAGCCTATGGTAGACGACAGCGCCGTACGCGCCGTAATCCGCGCCGCCATCGACGCCGGCCACGAAGAAGCGGTCCATGTGGTCGCTTACCACCGCGGGCGGATGGTCCTGAACATCTGGGACGGTATGGCCGATACAGCCAGGGGCATTCCAGCGACTGAGGACACACTCTACAACGTCTATTCGGTAACCAAGGCCGTCGCGGCGACGGCGCTGCATGTCCAGGCCGAGAAAGGCCTGGTCGACTATGACGCGCCGATCGCCGACTATTGGCCCGAATTCGCGCAGAACGGCAAGGCTGCGGCGACAGTGCGCCACGCCCTGACCCACCGCGCCGGGGTACCGTTGATGCCCGAAGGCGTCACGTCCGAACTGATGTGCGACAGCGCGTGGATGACTGACCAGATCGCCGCGATGGAGCCGCTCGCGCCTCCGGGCGAGAAGACGCTTTACCAGTCGATGACTTTCGGCTGGATCATTGGCGAGATCGTTCGCCGCAGCGACCCGGCACGGCGCGACCTGGGCAAGTTCGTGCAGGACGAGATCGCCCGGCCGCTCGGTCTCGCGGACCTGTGGATCGGCATTCCGGACGAGGTCGCAAGCCGGGTCGCGGTGATGTCCAACCGGAACGAGAACGATCCGCCACCGCCTGCGGCCACGCTTTATGCCAGGTCGATGCCATACGACGTCGATCTCGTGCCCCGCGTGTTCGGCCGTCCCGACGTCCAGCGGGCCTGTATCGCCGGGGTCGGCGGAATCTTCAACGCTCGCGACGAGGCCCGGTTCTGGGCGATGCTGGCTCAGGGCGGCGAGCTTGACGGGGTTCGACTGCTGTCGGCCGACCGTGTCGCCAGTTTCTCCAACATCCGGGACAACGGCGACGAGCCCGACCCGGTCATGTTCGGCGTGCCGATCCCGATCAGTACCGGCGGCTACTGGCTGGGCGGGCACCGGGTGAGCAGCCCGCGCGCCGTCTGGCATCCCGGCGCTGGCGGTTCGCTCGGCTGGGCCGACCCCGACCAGCACCTCGCCGTCGCGATCTGCCACAACCGCATGTTCAACGCACGCGACCCGCAAGACGATCCGATCCTGCCGATCAGCAAGGCGATCGTCGAAGCGCTCGGACTGGAGTGGAAGTCATGACTGCGATGCCCCGCCTCGAAGACCTCGTCGACAAGAGCTTCGATCCGTTCATGGTCGAGAAGCTGTCGACCGGCGATTGTCCCGATCCCTACCCCCGAATTCACGAGTTGCGGGCGCAGGGGCCGGTGGTGGATGGGAGCTACCGGACGAACTTCACCGACGTGCCGGATGTGCAGATGGGACACCTGCCGCAAGTCATGGTGCTGGGCTACGATGCCGTTCTCCACGTGCTCACCCACCCGGAAATCTTCCGCAACAAGGAGGCATTCGCCCCCAATCTCGGGCGTTCGTTCGGGAACACCGTGACAGTGATGGACGCACCTGAACACACCAAGTTCCGCAAGATCTTCCAGAAGGCTTTCCTGCCCCAGGTCGTCGCCAAGTGGGGCGAGAGCGTAGTCGATCCGGTGGTGAACAAGCTGATGGAACAATTCATCCATCGCGGCGAGGCGGACCTGATCGAGGAATTCACCCATCACTACCCCTTCCAGGTGATCTATGCCCAGGTCGAGCTGGACCCGGCCCAGGCACCCGTGTTCCACAAACTGGCCATTGCGCAGATCCTCTCCTCGATCGGCGCGCCGCAGGGGCCGGAGGCCAGCGGCAAGCTGGGCAATTTCTTTGGCGAGCTGCTGCGCCAGAAGCGGGCCAAACCCGGCGGCGATCTCATCAGCCACCTCGCCAATGTCGAGGTGGACGGGGAGAAACTGCCAGACGACGTCCTGATCTCGTTCCTGCGCCAGCTGATGAACGCGGGCGGAGACACCACCTATCGCGGCACCAGCGTGCTGCTCACCGGACTGCTGACCAACCCGGACCAGCTTGAGGCCGTTCGCGAGGACCGGAACCTTATTCCCGCCGCGATCGACGAGGCTTTGCGCTGGGAAGGTCCGGTGACTTCGACCTTCCGCTATTGCGCCGAAGACACCGAAATCGATGGTCACCCGATCAAGGCCGGCACGTTCGTCAACACCGTCCTCGCCTCGGCTAATCGCGATCCGTCGAAGTTCCCGGATCCCGACCGGTTCGACATCTTCCGCAAGAATACCGTTCGCCATCTCGCCTTCGCGAGCGGTCCTCATCTCTGCATCGGGCAACATCTTGCGCGCGTCGAGATGACCCGCGCGTTGAACGCGATTCTCGACAATTTGCCGAACCTCCGGCTCGATCCGGACAAGCCGGCTCCCAACATCGTCGGGCACCTTCTGCGCGTGCCGGAACACCTGTGGGTCAAGTTCGACGCAAGCTGAAAGCCACCGCCATGAAGAAGTGGATGTGCATGAACTGCGGCTGGATCTACGAGCAGGAGCTTGGCGATCCTTTGGGCGGCATTGCTCCGGGCACCGCTTGGGAAGACATTCCAGACGACTGGAAGTGCCCCGACTGCGGTTCGCTGAAGGCCGAGTTCGAGATGGAGGAATTCTGACTTGGCCGGCTTTGACTACATCGTCGTCGGCGCGGGTTCCGCCGGCTGCGTCCTGGCAGAGCGCCTCTCTGCGGATCCGGCGGTAAACGTGCTCGTCTTGGAAAGCGGTCCGTCTGATAGCAATCCGTTCATCCACATGCCCAAGGGTATTCCCAAGGTCATGTTCCACCCGCAACTGTCCTACGGGTTCATGACCGAACCTGAAAAGGGCAACAACAATACCGCCGAACGCTGGGCGCGAGGAAGGACCCTGGGCGGATCGAGCGCCATAAACGGGATGGTCTGGAACCGCGGGCAGCCGGCCGATTTCGACGGCATGGCCGAGCTGGCCGGCGATGAGTGGGGCTGGAAGCACATCGGCCGCGCCTACAAGGCAATCGAGAACCACGAACTCGGTCCGGCCGAGACCCGCGGCGACAGCGGACCGCTGCACATCACCGTAAACGAGCCATCGCGTTGGGGCGATACGATAATCGCGGCCGGTACAGCCATGGGCATCCCGCACAAGCAGGACGTCAACGAGCCCGACAATGGCGAGGGCATCGGTTATGTCCCCGCCAACATCTGGAAAGGCAAGCGCCAGAGCGCCGCGACCGCCTTCTTGAAGCCGGCGCGGTCGCGCCGCAATCTGACGGTGCTGACAGGGGTGCGGGTCGACCGGGTGCTGATCGAGAACGGCCGCGCGGTCGCCGTCGCGGGCCAACATCAGGGCGCGGCAAGGACATGGAGCGCCAACCGCGAGATCATCCTCTCGGCCGGCGCAATCCAGTCGCCCGCGATCCTGATGCGCTCAGGAATCGGTCCGCGCGATGTTCTTGACCAGGCCGGCGTTCCTGTGTTGGTCGAAAGTCCCGAGGTCGGGGCGAACATGCGCGAGCACCGCATCGTGGTGATGCAGTACCGTCTCAGCGACAATTCGTTCTCCACCAACCGGGAGTATTCCGGGGCCCGCCTCTTCGGGAATGTCCTGCGCTACTACCTCACCGGCGGCGGGCCGATGGCGAGCTCGTCGCACAACGTTGGTGCCTGGGTGAAATCGCGACCCGAGCTCGACCGTCCCGACGTCCAGATCCTGATGGGGCCCTACAGCTATGACCTTTCGGGCAAGGGCTTCCTTGAAAAGGAGCCGGGTATGGTCGTGATCGGCTTCATCCTGCGGCCGGAAAGCGCCGGACGGATATCGATCACCGCGGCCGACCCGGAGGCGCCTCTGTCGATCGTGCCGCGCTACCTCACAGAACAGGCGGACAAGGACAAGGCGGTGGGTCTGTTCCGATCGATCCGCCGCCTGATGACGCGACCGGAACTCGACGACATGGTCGTGTCCGAGATCATGCCTGGTGGCGACAACCAAAGCGACGAGCAGATCCTCGACTGGTTCGACAAGGCGGGCGGCTGCGGCCTTCATGCGGTGAGCACCTGCCGCATGGGCAAGGACCCGGGTTCGGTCGTCGATGAGCGCTTGCGGGTGCGCGGGGTGGCGGGCCTGAGGGTTATGGATACGTCAGTGCCTCCGGTCATGCCCTCGGGAAACACGAATGCACCGATGATGGCCATGGCATGGCGTGCGGCCGAGCTCATCCGCGAGGATGCCGCTGCCTGAGGAGACCGGGATGCTGGTACCCGAACGTATCGAGGATATCACCCCGTCGTGGATGAGTGAGGCGCTCCAGGAGCGTTTTTCGGGTGTCGCGATTGAGCGAGTGAACGTGATCGATGTCGTTCACGGGGCCTGCACGAAAATCCGCCTTGGCATCCAAGGAAGCGATCCTCGAGTGCCGCCGCGCATGCTCATGAAGATCGGCTTCGAACAGCACAGTCCCAAGATGCGGGCGATGCACCTCAACGAATACAACGCTTACAGGCATTTCCTGCCAACCGTCGACGTCAGCCGGCCGACATGCCACGCGGCCATCGTGGATGACGACGGCAAGTCGCTGGTCATTCTCGAAGACCTGTGCCTGCGCGGCGTCCGCTTTCTCTCGCTCCAGGAGCCGATCGGTTTCGACCTGGCCTCGGCATTTCTTCGTGACCTCGCCGCCATGCACGCGCGGTGGTGGAATTCGCCGGAGCTGCTTACCCGCTTCTCATGGGTGCCCGGCACAAGCGAGCAGGAGATGGAGCACTATTTCACGCTGCTCCTAACGCCCGAACTGTTCCAGAGCTTCGCGACCGCTCCGCGCGGCGCGGCGATGCCGCGAATGGTCCGGGATCCCGCACGCGTGCGAAGCGGACTCGCGGCGATGCGCAAGGCGCACGGAGGCATGACACAGGTCATCAATCACGGCGACATGCATCTCGGCAACCTCTACACCAACGCTGACGGATCACCGGGCTTCCTAGATTCCCAGCCACGGCTCGGCGCGTGGTCGATTGACGTCAGCTACTTCATTACTGCGGGGCTAGACCTGCTCGATCGTCGCCACTGGCAAGGCGCGCTGTTGCAGCAGTATCTTGCAGCGCTGGCGCAGCACGGAGTGACGCCGCCCAGCTTCGACGAGGCGTTCGAGGCATATCGGCGCGATGTGATCTGGGGCCACCTGATCTGGATGCTGAACGGCTCGCAGTTCCAGAGCGAGGCCAACAACACCGCCGCTGCCACCCGGTTCGCGATGGCGATGGTCGATCTCGACACGTTTGGCGCTCTGGGCGTCTGAAGGGGAAGACATGCCTCGCACAATTCTCGTCACCGGCTCCGTGAAAGGCATCGGCGCTGCCACGGCCGCGGAGATTGCCCGGAAGGGCGACCGGGTAATCGGTCTCGACCTCACCGCTGCGGAGATTTGTGCCGATCTTTGCACCGTCGAAGGACGCAACCACGCCATCGCGCAGGCATCGGCGTTGGCCGGCGGGGTCCTCGACGGGATCGTTGCGTGTGCGGGCCTTGCCTGTCCCGACACCGATGCGATGCTTGGCGTCAACTACTTCGGAACGGTCGCGCTGGTCGAGGGACTGCGCGGCACTCTCGCCCGGTCCTCCGCCCCGCGCGTGGCGGTAATATCGTCCTCCGCCTCGATCCTGCCGAGCGACGCCCGCATCGTTACGGCCTGCCTCGCGGGCGACGAGGCGGGCGCGAAGGAACTGGGGCGTACTGAACCGTCGTTGGTGTACGCCTCGTCCAAGCTGGCACTCAGCCGCTGGCTAAGGAGGACCTCGATCCTACCCGACTGGGCCGGCGAGCGGATTCTTCTTAACGGGATCGCTCCTAGTACGGTCCTCACCGATATGACCGCACCGATCCTCGCGACCGAAGAAGGCCGGGCAATGCTGGCCGAGGTGACGCCGATCGCGGTGCCTGAGTACGCGCCGCCGAGCGATATCGCACCGCTCCTTGCGTTCTTGGCAAGCGCAGATTGCCGCTACATGGTCGGACAGGTTGTCTTCATCGACGGCGGCAAGGACGTCATTCGCCGCGGCGACGATATCTGGTCGGGCTAGAGCCCGACCACGGAGCCTCCGTCCACTCGCACCTCTGCGCCGGTCACGTACGAAGCCAAAGGCGAGCAAAGCAGCGTGACAATAGCAGCCACCTCTTCCGGGGTCCCGGCACGGCCGAGGACGAGGCCCGGCTTGAACTTGCGGAAGAAATCGGCACGCACTTCCGCCTCCGGCCTGCCCTGCTCCTCCGCCCCCTTGGCAAAGCTTGCCGCGACGGCAGACGTCTCGATCAGCCCCGGCGAAACCGCGTTCACCAGGATGCCGTCGCGAGCGTACGCCTTGGACAGTGACTTCGACAGGTTGAGCGCCGCCCCCTTTGCAGCCGCATAGTTCTGGTAAATGCGGTCGGGCTGGGTCGCGACTTCCGAAGTGATGTTGACCACCCGGCCCCATTTCTGCCGCTGCATATGCGGCAGCACCGCGCGGAACAGGCGCACGATAGACAGAACATTGTCTTCGAACGCATCGAGATAGTCCTGGTCGGACAGCGTCTCGAAGTTGCCCCTGCTGCGCTGACCGCCGGCATTGTTGACGAGTATGTCGACCGTGCCGAATTCGGCCACCGCGCGGTCCGCCAAGGCCTGGATCGCAGCCGGATCGGCGACGCTGGCGGCGAACCCATGGACCTCGAGGCCCTGTGAGCGCATCTCCGCGACAGCCTGCTCGACGCCAACTGCACCTCGTGCGGAGATGAGGACACGTGCACCCTCACCTGCAAGCCGCTCGGCGATCGCCCTGCCAATACCGCGGCTGCCGCCGGTGACGATGGCGGCCTTGCCGGCGATCTGCAGGTCCATTTGCCTAGGTGATCTCTGCGAGGATGGAACCGACTTCGTAGGTTTCACCGACTTGGCCTAGCAGCCGAATCGTGCCCGAGGCCGGGCTCTCGACCTCGTTCGTCGACTTGTCGCTTTCGAGCGCGTAGATTGGCTGACCTTCGCTGACGACCGCGCCGTCTTCGACAAGCCATTCGGCGAGCACGCCCTCATTCATGGAAAAGCCGATCTTCGGCAGGATGACCTGAATTGACACTGATAGCTCCTTACCGTGCAAGCTCGAAGATCGCTGCATGGATGCGTGCAGCGTCAGGCGCGTAAGCGCTCTCGAGCGGTTTGGAATAGGGAACGGCAGAATAAGCTCCGCCCAGCCGCTTGACCGGCTTCTTCAACTGGCCAAACAGCTCCTCGTTGATCACCGCCGCAATCTCGGCTCCGACGCCGTGCTCCTTGACAGCCTCGTGGGCGATAAGCACCCGGCCGGTCTTGCGGGCTGAAGCGAGCACGGTTTCGCGATCCCACGGGGCAATCGTGCGGAGGTCAATCACCTCGACAGAGACGCCGTCCGCAGCCGCTTTTTCTGCCGCCGCGCGCGCTTCGACCGCAATCCTCGCATAACTGACCACAGTCACGTCGCTGCCTTCGCGCTGCACAGCCGCCTTGCCCAGCGGCACCCTGTGGCTGCTGTCGGGCAATTCGAAGCTCATGGGAGTGTGGTAGGTCGGCAGGTTCTCGATGAAGATCACCGGATCAGGATCGTCGATCGCTGACCGCAGCAGGCCATACGCGTCTTCCGGCGTTGAGGCGGCGCAGACCTTGATCCCTGCGGTGTGCGCGAACCACGCTTCGAGGTAATCGCAATGCTGCCCGCCGGACCCGAAGCCAAGCCCGGTCATCGTGCGGATCACGATTGGCACGCTGGTTTGCCCGCCGGACATGAAGCGAAGCTTGGCCGCATGGTTCACGATCATGTCCATCGCCACGGTCGTGAAGTTCATCAGCATGATCTCGGCAATCGGCTTGTAGCCGGCCAAGCTCGCGCCGATCGCTGCCCCCATGATCGCCTGCTCGCTGATCGGGGTCGAGCGCACGCGGTCGTCGCCGAATTTCGTCGACAGGCCCTTGGTGATCTTGGCGATGCCGCCACCTTCCGGATCGGCAAGATCCTCACCAAGGGTTATGACCTTGGGATCTTTGGCGAAGGCATCCTGATAGGCTTTGGCAATCGCCGCGATGATCGTAACCTTGGGCTTCGTCGCTGTTGCGGTGGCGGTGGTCATGCCGCGATCTCCTTCTCGAACACGTCGGAGCGCAACGCATCCGGTTCCGGCCATGGACTTTCGAGCGCGAACTTGATCGCATCGTCGATCTCGGCTTCGATCCCCGCTTCGATCGCGGCAAGTTCATCCTCGCTGGCAATGCGGTCGGCGATCAGCCGTGCCCGCAACGCCGGGACGGGATCGGCCGCCATGGCCGCAGCTTTCTGATCCTTCGGTATGTAGCTGTCGTCGTCGCCGAAGTTGTGCCCGAAGAACCGGAAGGTCATGCATTCGAGCAGGGTAGGCCCCTCGCCGGCGCGCGCCCGCGCAACGGCTTCGGCGAAAGCAGTGTACATCCCTTCCGGATCGTTGCCGTTGACCCGGACGCCGGTCATGCCATAGCCCGCAGCACGAGCGGCGATGTTCTCGCCGCCCGTCATCTTCTCGAACGTGGTATGCTCGGCGAAGAGGTTGTTCTGGCAAACGAAGATGGTCGGCAGCTTCCAGATCGACGCGAGGTTCATCGCCTCGTGGATCGCACCGATGTTGGATGCGCCGTCCCCGAAAGTGCAGACCGAAACGCGGTCCGACTTGTCGAGCTGTGCCGCCCACGAAAGGCCATTGGCGATGGGCGCGGAGGAGCCGACGATCCCTGTCGTGACCATGATTCCCTTTGGCGGATAGGTCAGGTGCATCGGCCCGCCCTTCCCCTTGCACGACCCGGTGGTCCGTCCCGCCAGCTCGGCCCACAGCTCGCGGAGCGGGAAGCCTTTGCCGAGCATGTCGTGAATGCCGCGATAGATCGTGCAGATCGTATCGTCGTCGCGCAGCAACGTACCCATGACCGAGGGAATGATCTCCTGCCCCCGGTACGAATAATAGACCATCGCGATCTGCCCGGAGAGGATCACCTTCCGAGCCCGCTCGTCGTTCGCCTTGAGCAGCGCGGCGCGCTTGTAGATCTCGATCAACGTCGCCGGATCGGGGACATACTGGTTTGTCGGCACCTGACACTCCCTTCTGCCCGTCAGGGCAATTATCGGCTCAATCCGTTATATGATTAGCCGGGGAGTGTCGAGGCCCAAAATGGGCTACTGAATTAGCCTAGCAGCTCCACCACGGAGTTCGGCCCGACTTGCTGAAGCCAATGTTTGCCGGCCGCTATCATGTGTTCCCGCCAGTGCGCCTCAGCTCCCGGACCATCTCTGGCCTCGATCAGGTCGACCAACTTGGTGTGAGACCGGAGGCCGAACCGGGTGCGCTTTTCCAGCAGTTCGAGATCCGTTTCGGTCTCGCGGCGCTGGGCCAGCTTGAGATGCTCTTCGACCAGGCCGGCAAGTGCCTGCGAAATCATGATCATCGTCTGGTTGCCGGCCAGCTCGAGCATCAGCCGGTGGAATTCGGCAATGGCCGCTGCGGTAGCCGCGAGGTCCTTCACCAGGCTCATTTCGGTTTCGATGTGATGGCGAAGGATCGGCACGGCCCTTTCGCTGCTGCGTTCCGCGACCAGCCGCGCCGCAGGCGGCTCCATCATGACCCGCATCTCGTAGAGGTCGCCGATGGTCACGCCCCGCGCCTGCAACGTTATCCCGGCCGCGCGGGCGATCATCTCGTAGTTGGGGGAACTGATCTTCGCCCCACCCCGCGCCCCACGGGCAACTGTAACCAGCCCTTCCGATTCCAGGATCCGGACCGCCTCACGTATCGTCGGGCGCGAAACCTCGAATTCGGCAATCAGGTGAGCCTCGGCAGGAAGCGTATCGCCATCGGCCAGTTCGCCGCGGATGATCGCGTTGCGGATCTGCTTGGCGACCAGTTCTGCGGTCTTGGGAACGCGGACGGCCTCGGCATTGCTGCGGCCACCGACCGGAATTGCGGCAAATCCATTAGACAAGTTAAATTCCTTGCTGTTTGCCCTTCCAATGGCGGAAATCACGCCAAATCGCAAGGGAATCACGGTCCGCGCGCCCTTGCCAAATGTCGTGTTACCAAGTTAGATGATAATGAGCAGCCGGAGCGGCCTGCGAGTCACAGAGGCCGGAGATCGGCCCGGAGAGGATCAGATGAACGTACACGCGCCTCAGGCAATGAGCAGCTGGTCCGGCGACAAAGGCATTGTCCCCGCCGCGAACTACATTTCTCCCGAGTTCGCGCGGCGGGAGGCCGAACTGCTGTGGTCGCGGGTCTGGCAGATGGCTTGCCGGGAGGAAGAAATCCCCAAGGTCGGGGACTATTACACATACGACATCTGCGACCAGTCGGTCATAGTGATCCGGGTCGCCGCGGACGAGATCAAGGCCTACCACAACGTCTGCCCGCACCGGGGCCGGACCCTGACCGAGGGATGCGGACATGCCGCGCGGCTGCTGTGCAAGTACCACGGCTGGTCGTGGAAGATCGACGGAACGATCGCCAAGGTCATCGACCGCCACGAATGGGCGGAAGAGGATCTCAAGGAAGAGGATCTCAACCTCGTCCCGGTAAAGGTCGGGCGGTGGAGCGGCTGGGTCTACGTGAACCTCGACCCGGATGCGCCGAGCCTCGAAGATCACCTCGCGCCCGCCAAGGACTTCCTCGATCCCTTCGACCTGGGCGGGCTGCGCTACCACTGGCGCAAGGCGACGATCCTGAACTGCAACTGGAAGGTCGCGCTTGAGGCATTCGACGAGGGCTATCACGTCCAGACGACGCACAGCCAGATGCTGCGCTATTTCGACGACTGGACGCAGAGCTATGCCCATGGTCGCCATTCGCATTTCGGTTACTGGGAATCGATGCCGATGGGCTCGCGTTCGCCGCGACTCACCGGCGGCGCGCCTACCGAGGACATCCGCCCCGGCATCCGCGACTACATGGAGGACATGGCCGCGACGCTGAACGCGGGATCGTCGGTCCAGACAGTCCACGCCGCACGCCGCGTCGCACAGGAAGTCCCCCCGGGCACGCCCGCGATGGAAGTGCTGATGAAGTTCGGCCAGTTCATTTACGAGCACGCGATTTCGCTAGGCTGCAAGTGGCCCGACATCTCGGCTGAACAGATGCAGAAGGCCGGGATCGACTGGCACCTGTTCCCCAACCAGATCATGCTAATGGGCCCTACCGGCCTGCTCGGCTACCGGTCGCGGCCGCTCGGAAACGATCCCGACAAGTGCATCTTCGAGGTCTATTCGATGCAGCGCTACGCCGAGGGCCAGGAGCCGAAGGACGTCCAGGTGGAGTGGAGCCAGGAGCATGCCGACAAGGATTTCTGGGGCCTGATCCTGACACAGGACTTTGCCAACGTGGCCGAGGTCCAGAAGGGCATGAAGTCAAAGGGCTTCAAGGGCGCGAGGCCGAATCCGCGGCAGGAGGTGGCGGTGCTCAACTTCCACCGCGCCCTCACCGAATTCATGGACAACGGATACGCCGCATGAGCCGCTGGGACGAAACCCGTGATTTCGTGATCGTCGGCAGCGGCGGTGGCTCGATGATCGCCGCAATCGCGGTACGGGATGCCGGCAAGGATCCGCTCATCCTTGAAAAGACCGACATGGTCGGCGGTTCTACCGCGATGTCCGGGGGGGTGTTCTGGATCCCCAACCACCCGCTCCAGGCGCGCGAGGGCATCAACGACAACGCCGAGATGGCCCGTACCTACCTTGACGCGGCGGTCGGCGATGTAGGCCCGGGCACGAGCCGCGCGCGCAAGGACATGTTCCTCGATGTCGGACCCAAGATGGTCCACTATCTCGAGGAGAAAGGCATGCCCTTCGTCCGCTGCGACGGCTGGTCCGACTATCATGACGACCTTCCCGGCGGTTGCCCGGAAAGCCGCAGCCTCGCCGTCGAACCTTTCCCGGCCGCCACGCTTGGCAAGGAATGGCAGGGCAAGTTGCGCCGGGGGATTTCCTCGGTCGTCATCCGCGGGATCGAGGGTCGACAGCTCATGCTGATGAAGCGCGCCTTCGTCGGCAAGGTCGCCGCGCTCAAGGTCGGCCTGCGCATGGCGAAGAGCAAGCTGCTCGGCCAGGACCTCGTCGGCGCCGGCACCGCGATCCAGGGCCGGATGCTCAAGATGGCGCTCGACCACGGAGTGGATATCCGCACCGAAGCGGGCGTGACCGAGCTGGTCGAGGAAAGCGGCCGGATCGTGGGGGTCGTCTCAACCAAGAACGGCAAGCCGTGGCGCATCGCGGCGCGCGAGGGCGTGCTGATCAACGCCGGCGGATTCTCCCACAATGCCGAGCTGCGCAAGAAATACGGGCCGCAGCCATCATCGACCGAGTGGACCAACGCGAACCCGGGCGACACCGGCGAGATGATCGAGCTGGCCAAGGCGCATGGTGCGGCGCTCGACTGCACCGATGGCGCGGTGTGGATCCTCACCTCCACCCCGCCGTCCGGCGACCGTTTCATGCATGTGCTCGACCTGCCCAAGCCACATGTCATCATCGTCGACCAGCAGGGCAAGCGTTTCACTAACGAAGCGCAGAGCTACATGGCCAACGGGCAGGCGGTGTACCGCCACGGTAACGTGCCGGTCTGGGCGATTATCGAGAGTCGCCACCGCGACCGTTATCCATGGAGCTTCCATGCCGGCCCGACCCCGAAAGAGTGGTTCGAGAGCGGATACATGAAGAAGGCGGAGACGCTGGAAGACCTTGCTCGCCAGATCGACGTGCCCGCGGACAACCTCAAAGCGACGGTCGAACGCTGGAACGACATGGCGCGCCGAGGCAAGGACGTCGATTTCGGCCGTGGGAACAAGGCCTACGACCTTGTTTTTTCAGATCCGACCAACGAGTTCCCCAACCCCGGCCTCGGCCCG
The DNA here is from genome assembly GCF_058783565.1 of Novosphingobium sp. FW305-C-111. NCBI lineage: Bacteria > Pseudomonadati > Pseudomonadota > Alphaproteobacteria > Sphingomonadales > Sphingomonadaceae > Novosphingobium > Novosphingobium sp. FW305-C-111. The sequence continues at coordinate 30,565 of NZ_JBYSYP010000008.1, read as the reverse complement.
ATCGAAAAGGCGCCGTTCTATGCCGTGGCGATCTATCCCGGCGATGTCGGCACCTTCGGGGGGATCGTCACCGACGAATACGGGCGGGCGCTAAAGGAAGACGGGAGCGTCATACCCGGGCTCTATGCGACCGGAAACTCGACGGCATCGGTCATGGGCCGGACTTACCCCGGTGCCGGTGCCAGCATTTCCCCGTCCTTCATCTTCGGCTGGGTCGCCGCGCGCCACGCCGTCGGCCAGACGATCAACTGACCGGGAGCGCGCCGATGGAACCGACCGTTGAGCAGATGGTCCGCGAACTGTGGGACAAGCAGAAGATCCGCGAGACCCTGACCCGGTACTGCCGAGGAGTCGACCGGATGGACCGGGAGCTGTTCCTCTCGGCCTATCACCCTGACGCGATCGACGATCACGGCTTTTTCGTCGGCGGCCCGGAGGACTTTTGGCGCTGGGTCAGCCACTACCACGGCAACGCGCAGGTCGCCCACCAGCACGTGATCACAAACCATACCTGCGAGATCGAGGGCGACACTGCGCACGCCGAAACCTATTACCTGTTCGCCGGAATGGATGCCAAGGACATGACCCTGACGCTGGGCGGCGGGCGCTACATTGACCGGCTGGAGAAGCGAGGCGGCGAATGGCGCATCGCGGCGCGCAAATGCGTTTCGGAGTGGGGCGGTGTACCAGCACCGTCCAAGCTTGCCCCCGAACACATGGCGATGCTTCACCAGAGCGGGGTCATCGCCCGGGACCAGACGGATTCGTCCTACGAGCGTCCGCTGCGCGTTCCGGAGGACAGGATCGGCCTCGATCTCGACATCCTGCCCGACGGCTACTAGCCAGCAGGAGCCCCGCGCCGGAACGAGGGGCTCCTACAGATTCAGTTGCCGGTGAAGCGATTGCGGATGTCCCATGTCAGTGCGCGGCTGGTCCCTTCCTCGCACAGCTTATCGAAGGTCCAGCCGTCGACGGCGAACTGGCTGCGGATAAACTCCGGCTCCTGCACCAGAGCGACGTGGCCGCCATTGATGTAGACTTCGCGCCCGTTGAGGTTCGCTGCCTGATCGGTGCACAGCCATGCCATGACCGCGGCGACATTCCAGGGCCGTCCGTCGGGGCCGCTGTTGCCCAGCCACTGGTTGGTCAGCGGCGGGATCTTTAGCGTGTTCATCGCATACATCAGGGTCTCGTAGACCTCGGGGATGTTCATGTTCGAGGGGCCGGAAATCGGCCTGACAGCGTTGGCGCGCACTCCGAACTCGGCGAGCTCGCGCGCGACGGTGCGGGTCATCCCGACCACACCCTCCTTCGCCGCGGCATAGTTGGCCATCCCATAATGGCCGATGCCCGAGGGCGACGAGAGATTGACGATCGCACCGCCCTGCTTCTTCAGATGCTCCGCCGCCGCGCGCATCGTCGCGAAGTAGCCCTTGAGGTTCACCGCGAGGACGATGTCGAAATCTTCCTCGGTCATGTCGGTCAGGCGCTTGGGACGGATGATCCCGGCATTGTTGACGAGGAAGTCGAGCCGGCCAAAGTTGTTAATGGCGCACTCGACGACAGCCCTGCCTCCGGCCATGTCCGCCACGCTGGAGGTCTCAGCAACAGCATCTCCGCCGGCCGCCTTGATTTCGTCGACCACCTGCTGTGCAAATGAGGCATCGCCGCCGCCCCCTTGAGGCCCTCCGCCGAGATCGTTTACGACAACGCGTGCACCCTCACGAGCGAACAACAGCGCTGCTTCGCGTCCGATACCCCGGCCAGCCCCGGTGATGACCGCGACCCGTCCGTCAAATTTGCCCATGAATCAGACTCCCTCTTTTCTCTCACCGAAAATGATCTAAACGGGTTAGACGATTGTCGCCAGCCCCAATCGGCGGCGGAGAGGAAAAGGACAAACCATGCCGGATATTGCGGGTGCGCTTGCGCCCTTCACCCTCGAAGGCAAGGTCGCCCTGGTCACGGGAGCTGCGCAGGGCCTCGGCAAGGAAATCGCCTCGCTGTTCCTCGATGTGGGTGCGTCAGTCGTGATCGCAGACCTTAATGGGGATGCCGCCGCCGCCACTGCCAATGAACTGTCGACAAAAGGACCCACGCTGGGCCTGCCGATGGATGTCGCCGACGAAACTGCCGTGAAGGCCGGCTTCGCTGCGGCGGCAGAGCGGTTTGGCGGTGTCGACGTCCTCGTGAACAATGCCGCGTATCGCAACAAGGCCAACACCATGGACATGCCGGTGGAGGAATGGGACACGATGCATGCAGTCTGCACCCGCGGCACGTTCCTGTGCCTGCGCGAGGCGGTCAGGCAGATGCGCGGGCGCGGCGGCGGATCGATCGTCAACATCTCCTCGATGAGCGCGCAGCACCCGACCATCTTTCCCAACATGCACTACGACTCGGCCAAGTCCGGCGTCGATGCGATCACGCGTCTTGCCGCCGTGGAGTTCGGCAAGGAAGGCATCCGGGTGAACTCGGTGCTGCCTGGCGGAATGGCGACACCAGGCCCCGACAAGATGCGCCAGATGGCAGAACTTGGCGGGCCGAAAATCGAAGGTCCGGCCATGATCCCGGGACGCAGCATCCTCGGCCGAGTAGCCCAGCCGATCGAGATGGCGCGCGCAGTCCTCTTCCTCGCCAGCGACGCCGCCAGTTACATCACGGGTGCCGAGCTTCTCGTCGATGCCGGCTTCACCAAAGGCTGACGCAATGGATGAGAGACTGAACAACAACCGCCCCCTGATAGGCGGCGAGCGCCCTGCCAGCACCAGCCTCGGCGTACGCGAGCACGTCAACCCGACGAGTGGCAAGGTCCAAGCTGTAGTCCCCATCTGCGGACGCGCAGAGATCGATGCGGCCGCGCGGGCTGGAATAGTAGGACAGAAGGCATGGTCAGGTCTTGGCGCGGCCGCCCGGCGGGACGCACTGCTACGACTTGCCGACCTCGTCGAAGCCCATGCCGACGATCTGGCGACGATGGCGGCACTCGAAGTCGGAACCCCGATCGCGACGAGTTCGATCTCACTCGCCCTATCGTGGATCCGCTATTACGCAGGTTGGGCTGACAAGATCGAAGGCACGATCACCGAGCCGATCGGCGCAAAGGGGCTCGCCTACGCCAAGCACGAACCGATCGGGGTAATCGGCGTGATCATCCCGTGGAACGGGCCGCTGGTCGCCACCTGCATGACCGCGGTGCTGGCGCTCGCCGCCGGAAACGCGGTGATCCTGAAGCCGCCTACGCAGACCCCGTTCGTACCGATCCGCTTTGGTGAATTGGCGCTGGAGGCAGGCATTCCGCCTGGCGCGCTCAACATCGTTCCCGGAGATGCCGAGGCCGGCGAGGCGCTGATCGCGCACCCCGCGGTCGGCAAGATCAGCTTCACCGGGGGCGACATGGTCGCGCGTTCGGTCATGCGCACGGCGGCGGAGCATCTCAAGCCGGTAGCCCTGGAACTCGGCGGCAAGTCCGCGAACATCGTCTTCGCCGACGCCGACCTCGAGACGGCGGCGAGCATGGCCGCGACCTGTAGCCTGGTGCCGCTGTCTGGCCAGGGCTGCGTCCTGCCGACCCGCGTCTATGCCCATGCGGCAATCTACGACGAATTGGTCGAGCGGATCGCCGCGCAGGCCAAAGCCTTCCCGATGGGGGACCCCCTCTCGCCGGGTACGATAATCGGACCAGTCATCCACGAAGGCGCGGCGCAGCGGATCATGGGGGTGATCGACCGGGCCAAGGCCGAGAGCGGCGGAATGCTTGTCGCTGGCGGGCGGCGCGGCCAGGGTGACCTCGCCGCGGGCGCGTTTGTCGAGCCGACGGTCTTTGCCGGGGTAGCGCACGACAGTCATCTCGCACGCGAGGAGGTGTTCGGTCCGGTCCTTTCAATCATCCGCTTCAACGATGACGCGGAAGCGGTGCGGATGGCGAACGATTCCCGCTTCGGCCTTGGCGCATACCTCCACACCCGCGATCTGGCACGCGCACACACGGTAGCCGCGCAACTGGAGGCCGGCTGCGTCGCGGTCAACGGAATGCTGCCGATGGCGCCCAACCTGCCATTCGGCGGCTACAAGCAGTCGGGCTTCGGGCGCGAGGGCGGACGGCCCGGCCTCGAGGAATTCATGCAGATCAAGCAGGTCATGCTGCACCTGCCTTAAGGAGCACGCCATGGCCGTTTCGGCCGACTACATCGTCATCGGCGGCGGCAGCGCGGGCTGCGTGCTCGCCGCTCGCCTGAGCGAAGATCCGGCGGTGAGCGTGCTCCTGCTCGAGGCTGGCGGGGAGCACGACACCTTCCTTGTCAACATGCCCGCGGGGACCGCCAAGCTGATGGGTCACAAGACCTATGACTGGTGCCTGCCTACCGAGCCCGACCCCAGCATTGACGATCGCACCATGCAATGGGCAGCTGGCAGGGCGCTGGGCGGAAGTTCGGCGATCAACGGCCAGGTCTACATGCGCGGAGAGCGCTCGGACTACGACAACTGGGAAAAGCTGGGCTGCACCGGGTGGAACTGGAATACGGTCTTTCCGTATTTCCTCAAGGCCGAGACGCTGCATGACCGCCCGTCGCAAAGCCATGGCAGCCATGGCCCGCTCAGCGTTTCGCCGATCAAGGATCCACAGCCGATCGGCCAGCACGTCATCGAGGCATTCACCCAGATCGGCATCCCGGTCAACGAGGACTACTGCGACGGCAGTCAGGCCGGCGTCTATCGCATCTATGCAACGCAGAAGGACGGGCGGCGCTGTTCCGCGGCACACGCCTACCTCGATCCGGCGCGAGCCCGGCCCAACCTGACCGTGGTGACCGGCGCGCTGGTCGAGAGGATCGTGATCGAAGAGGGCCGGGCGGTCGGCGTGCATTATCGCAAGGACGGCAGGCGGCAAGAAGCGATGACGCGGCGCGAAGTGCTGCTGTCCGCCGGCACGGTCCACTCGCCGGCGATCCTGATGCGCTCAGGGATCGGGCCGGCGGAACACCTCGGCGAACACGGCATCGCTGTCGCTGCCGATCTTCCCGGCGTCGGGCAGAACCTGCGGGAGCACAATTCCATCGGTCTTGCCAAGCTCGTCTCGATCCCGACGATGAGCGCAAAGCTTGGGGCAGTGCGGATGATCGGGCATCTGCTGGACTACCTGCTTCGCCGCAAGGGATTGCTGACGACACCGGCGGTGCAGGTGATGGCGGCGTTCCGGACCGACCCGGACCTCCCCGATCCGGACATCATCCTTTCGATGCTTCCGGTTGCCGTCGCCTTCAACGACAAGGGTGACGCCGTGGTCGAGAAGCGCCCCTCGTTCAGCTTCGGCTTCCACGTCGCCCGACCGCAGAGTCGAGGGGAGATTCGCCTGCGCAGCGCCGATCCGTCGGACAAGCCAGTAATCGATCACCGCTTGCAGGGCGATTCCTCCGATGTCGCCAAGCTGGTCAAGGCGATCAAGATCGTGGAGGAGGCCTGCGCCGCTCCGGCGCTTGCCAAGGTCATCACCGGCACCCTCCGCCCTGATCCGCTGCCGCAGACCGACGCGGACTGGGAAGTCTATGTCCGCCAGTGGGGCGGCATCGGCTATCACTCCGTCGGAACCTGCCGGATGGGGCCGGACGGTGATCCCATGGCTGTGCTCGACCCGCAACTGAGGGTCCGGGGGATCGACGGGCTGCGGGTGATCGACGCTTCGGTCATGCCCGAACCCGTTTCCGCCAACACCAACGCGCCGGTCATCATGATCGCCGAGCGCGCCGCTGCGATAATCAGGGGTCGGGCATGAGCATCGAACGACTATTCAGCCTCGCCGGGAAGTGCGCGCTCGTCGTGGGCTCGACCCCGATCGGGGTGGCGACTGCCGACCTGTTCCGCGAGGCCGGAGCCGATTGTGCCCTCGCGGATCCGGCACCGACTGAAGCCGCGCTTTGCGCCGCCGTCGATGACTTCGTTGCTGCTCGCGGGCGCATCGACATACTGGTTTATGCCACGACCCGGATCGGAACATACCCGCTCGCAGACCTGAGCCTTGAGCAGTGGGACGGCATTCACGGCGACAACCTGCGCGGAGCGTTCATCGCCATGCGTCAGGCCGTGCGCCACATGCGTGGCAGTGGCGGTGGTGCGATTGTCGCTGTTTCGACAATGGGCTCGGTCCATCCCGTGCTCAAGGGAAATGCGGCTTACGGCGCGAGCAAGGCCGGGCTGAACGCGCTGGTCCGGGCGGTCGCGCTCGACGAAGCGGAACACGGCATCCGCGCGAACGCGGTTCTCCCGGGAGCGGTGCCAGTGGGCGATCCTCCGGCGGACATGGTCCGCCTTGGCGGTCCGGCGACCGGCAGCGGGCGCATGATGCTCGGGATGGCAGAGCCTGCAGAGATCGCAGCCGGTATCCTGTACCTCGCCTCTCCTGCCGCGCGTTTCATGACCGGACAGGCCCTCATCTTGGACGGCGGATTTTTGATTTCCTGAGCGGGTTGGGACTTGCCAAAAGACAGCTTAACAATGTAAATCCGTTATATGTTTCTTCGAGTTGGATACTGGGGGCGGTGAGAATATGACAAGCCTGAAGGAGTTGGTCGGCGGCGTGATGACGCTCGACCCGCAGGCGCCCGCGCTCGAATTCGAACGGCAGTGGACGACTTACGGCGAACTGACGGCAATCATCGATGCGGTTGATGCGATTTTGGCGGAGAACGGGATCGCCGCCGGTACCCGCATCGGCGGGATCCTCCGCAATACGCCCGCCATCGCCGCGCTGATCATCGGGACCATTCTTGGCGACCGATGCATCGTCACGCTCAACCCGATGTTGCCCGACGACAAGCTGGTGAACGACATCCGGACGCTGAAAGTCCCGGTGGTGGTCGCGCTCACCCAGGACTGGGCGCGTCCTGCAGTCGCCGCCGCGGTGCGAGAGGTCGGGGCGTTGGGTATCGAACTCACCGGCAATCCCGAGCAGCCCGTCCGCGTTGCTTCCCCCCTTACCGGCACCGACTTTCGCCGCGAAGCGGAAGGCGTCGGGATCGAGATGCTGACCAGCGGTACCACCGGCACGCCCAAGCGCATCCCGCTCAAGGCCAAGAACTTCGAACAGGCAATCATTGATGCCGCGGCTTTCGAGAGCCGCGACCCGTCGCATGGCCCGCGCCTGTCAAAGGCGGTCTCGATCCTCAACACTCCGTTCTCCCACATCGGCGGTATCTTCAGCCTGTTCGTCACGTTCTCGGCCGGCCGCCGCGGGTGCATGCTGGATCGCTTCCGGGTGAACGAGTTCATCGACGCGGTGCAGCGCCACAGACCCAAATCGGTCGGCGCGCCCCCTTCCGCGCTCCGGATGATTCTCGACGCGGGCGTGCCGAAGGATGCGCTGTCCAGCGTCGTCGCGTTCCGGACGTCAACCGCACCGCTCGATCCCGACCTGGCCGACCAGTTCGAAGCGCACTTCGGCATCCCGGTGCTCCAGAACTATGGCGCCACTGAATTCGCCGGGGGAGTCGCGGGCTGGACGCTTCCGGAATTCCTCAAGACCGGGAAGCAGCGCCGCGGCAGCGTCGGCAAGATGCTGCCCGGGATCGACGGGCGGATCGTCGATCCGGAGAGCGGTGAACCCCTGCCCCATGGCGAGAAAGGCGTCCTCGAACTGCGCGCCCGGCACCTCGGCGACGGCAAGAACTGGGTCCGCACCACCGACCTCGCAAGGATGGACGAGGACCAGTACCTGTGGATTCTCGGGCGCGCCGACAACGCGATCATTCGCGGCGGATTCAAGATCATTCCCGATGACGTCGTTTCGGCCATCGAAAGCCATCCCGCAGTGCTCGAAGCCTGCGTGGTCGCCTTGCCCGACCCCCGGCTGGGCCAGGTTCCGGCGGCGGCATACCGGACCAAGAGCGGTGCCGATGTCGCCGAGTTGGAACTGAAGGATTACCTGCGTGGCCGATTGACCGCTTACCAGGTGCCGGTGAAGCTGCTCAAGCTGGACGACTTTCCCCGCACGCCGTCGATGAAGCCGAGCCAGCCCGAGCTGAAGAAGCTGTTCGAAGCGGAGGCGGCCGCCTGAAGGCGGCCGGCACGACCTAGTCCCAGCGCAGGTAGAGCTCGCTGAACCCTGGGACCGAACCGCAATGCTCGACATTGCGTCGGTCCGGATCGAGCCGGAACTGCGGCATGCGTCCTACGAATTCCTCAAGGAATACCTGGACCTCCGCCCGGGCGAGCGGCGCGCCGACACACTTGTGCGGGCCATTGCCGAAGGTGTTGTGATCGGACGGGCCGGTCTGCCGGTCGAAGTCCACGGTGAACGGGTCGGGATATAGCCGTTCGTCGATCCCGGACAGGTTGTTGGGGACCATGACCATCTCGTCCTTCTTGAACAGGACGCCCTTGTATTCGAAGTCACGGGTGACGATCCGTCCGGTGTTCGACAACCCGAAGCGGCGGATGAACTCCTCGCTCGCCGCGGGAATGATCGCCTTGTCCTCGCGCAGCCGCTGTTGCTGTTGGGGGTGTTCGGCAAGGTAATGGACAATGTAGGACAGTTCGGAGGCGACGGTGTCGAGCCCGCCGACGAACAGCAGTGTCGCCATCGACAGGGTTTCCTCGTCGTTCTGGAAACGCGGGCTGCGCCGCCAGTTGGCAACCCGGGTGAGCAGATCCTCGCCCTCCCCGCCCTCGCGCTCGTCGAGGACGGACTTGAGGTATTCGCGGACGCGAACCTGCGCCTGGGTGCGTTCGGCGACGTCGTAGCTCGACATGATCGCGAGACCCCATTCGACGAACTCTTCGCGCCGGTCGAGCGGCAGGTCGACGATCTTGAGGAACATGGTGACAGGCATGATCCGCGCAAATTGCGACAGGAATTCGCAGTGGCCTGACGGAAGAAGCCCTTCCGTAAGCTCTATCGTGAGCGAGCGTGCATCCTCCCGCATCCGCGCGACCGCCTTGGGCGTGAATCCGGGGTTGATCACCGCCCGGTAGCGGGCGTGGTTGGGCGGGTCGATCGCCAGCGGGACCGGCTTGAAGGCCATCAGCTGGCGCGGGATCATGAATTCCTCGTGGCTGAAGATTTCATAATTGTTCTGGACGAACCGGACATCTTCAGCGCGGGTCACCAGCCAATGCCCGCCGTACCGCGGCGACCAGATGATTTCCGGACCGTCGTGCAGTCGCTTCATCGCGCGATAAACCCCGACCTCGTCCATTCCTGCCGGGTGCACGTAATCGAAATCCACCACCCGGTCCTCGGGTACGTGGTCGGGCCTGGGCGTCAGCAGGGGGATTGTCGATGCCACGGGCAGCCTCTCAGTTATATATATTATTTATCCGATAAAATGCAGCTGACCAGCCGTCAATGCTTGAGCATCCGCATGCTAACAGTATACCTAATGAGGGCGGCCTCCCGTTCGTCCGAGAGGATCCGGCGAAGCAATGATGCGTCATCCCGAGTTCAAGCCAACCATCGATGGACTCATTCACCACATTGCCGCCCGCTTCGGCGACAGCGAAGCCATTGTGCGCGACGGGCGGCGGCTGACCTACCGCGAGTTGGAAAAGGGATCGGCTGACATTGCCCGCGCCCTACTCGAACGCGGAGTCAGCAAGGGCACGCGGATCGGCCTCATGATGCCTCCGACCCCTGAGTTCGTGCTGTTCATGCTGGCTATTGGCCGGATCGGCGCGGTCGTGGTGCCACTGAGCACCCTGTATCAGGCGCCCGAACTATCCTGGGTCCTCGCCAATGGCGAGGTCGACCATCTCGTTGTCGCGGACCGGTTTCTCAACCACGACTATCTGGTCCGTCTTGAAGAGGCTCTCCCCGGCCTTGCCGGCTCCGTGCCTCCCTATCGGCTCCACGTCGCGCCAAGACTGCGAACGATCTGGGTCACCGGCGAGGAATCGCGCGAATGGTCTCGTCCGGCGGCCGAACTCCAGGCTGGCAGTGAGGTCATCGACGACGCCATGCTGCGCGCCATCGAGGACAAGGTGTCGCCGGCGGATCCGCTCGTCATCATCCACACCTCGGGCAGCACCGCCAATCCGAAAGGGGTCATCCACGGCCATGGCCCGTTCGTCCGCCACAGCTACCAGATGTCGATGGACTTCTACCCTTTTGGAGCCGGCGACCGGGTGCTGACGACGCGGGCGATGTTCTGGGTGGCCGGATTGGTCGCTACGCTGTTCTACGCGCTGCAGGCCGGCGCCTGCGTGATCACCACCAGCGACGGCTCTCCGGCCAACGTGCTGCGCCTGATCGAAGAGGAGCGCGCGATGGGGCTGGCCGGCGATTCCGGCTGGTTCGATGTGCTGCGCCAGTCCGACGAACTCAGCGGAGCCGGATATGATGTAGTCCGGCTCAACATGGACAAGGCCGCGTTTGCACGCGAAGGCCGCTACCTCAGTCCCCAGGTGGAACGGCGTTACGGTCCGCCGCGCCATATTCCCACCGGACGTATCGCACGCACTTACGGCATGACAGAAACCCTGGGCGGCCACACTTCGGCGCGCTGGGACGAGCTGCTCCCGGAAGACCGGCCAAGCTGGCAGGGTCGCGCCCTGCCCGGCGTCGAACTTCGTATCATCGACCCTGAGACTCGCGCGATTCTCCCGCCGGGCGAGACGGGCGAACTCCTCGTTCGGGGCTATTGCCTGATGCTCGGCCTCACCGGCAAGGAGCGCAACGAGGTGTTCGACGAAGAAGGATACTACGCCACCGGCGACCTCTGTACACTAGATGCCGATGGCTACCTCAAGTTCGAGAGCCGCATGGGGGAGATGATCAAGATCCACGGGGCTAACGTCGCCCCGATCGAAGTGGAACTTGCGATGACCGGACTCTTGGGGATTGAGAAGGCGGCAGTGGTGGGGGTGCCGAGGGGGGACGAACTCGAGCTAACCGCCGCGGTCCTGATGGCGCCCGGCCGGACTCTCGACGCCGCGGCAGTGACTGCCGAGCTGAAGCAGAAGCTGTCATCATTCAAAGTGCCGAAGCGGATCGTCTGCATGGATGAAGCGACCCTGCCAATGACCGGATCGGGGAAAATAAAGAAGGGCGAATTGCTCGCGCTGCTCCAGCTCGATGAGGGATAATCATATAACGAATTAACTTGATTCGAGTCCGACTCGACGGCATGGAAACGGGGCAAAACACGATCCAGACGCATCCGAGAGGACGAGAACCATGGCTGAAGCCGACCCCAAGTCGACCTACGGCATCCTGACCGACGAGGGCATTGAGAAGCTCCGCAAGAAGATCGGGATCCAGGTCAACAAGCCGACCCCGCCGCATAACTACGAGGTGACGTGGGACGGCACCCGCCACTTCGCCTACGGCTATGGTGACGACAACCCGCTGTGGTGCGACAAGCACTATGGGGAGAGCACCCGCTGGGGCGGGCTGATCGCGCCGCCGAACTTCCTCTACACCATGGGCGAGAGCGACGCTCCGCCGATCGACGCCGAAACCAAGAAGATGATGAAGGGCGATCCGCTCGCCGGGCTAGGGTCCTACCAGGCGCAGATGGAGTTCGAGTGGTGGCGTCCGCTCCGCCTGGGCGACCAGCTCAAGCAGCGGTTTGCGCTGATCGGCGTGCAGGTGAACGACAAGAGCGGCTTTGCCGGCCGCACCGTGTCGGAGGTCAACGGCTACATCTACCGCAACCAGGACGACGAACTGCATGCGATCCAGCGTGGCACCTGGATCCGCGCGGAACGCCATGCTTCCAAGGAAAAGAAGAAGGAATACGACCTTCCCACGCCCTACACGCAGGAACAGCTCGCCGAAATCGACGCCTGCTATGCGGCGGAGAAAATCCGCGGCGCCGAGACCCGCTACTTCGAGGACGTGATCGAGGGCGAGGACCTGCAGACCATCGTTCGCGGTCCGCTGCGGACCAGCGATCTCGTCGTCTGGCACGTCGGCTGGGGCATGCAGCTGACCCCGCCGGGCGCGTTCCGCCAGTCCTACAAGATCCGCGCCAAGGTACCCGGCCTGTTCACGCCCAACGAGCTCAACGTGCCCGACACGGTGCAGCGCCTGCACTGGGAAAAGGCCTGGGCGAACGAGCTCGGCATCCCCATCCCTTACGACTACGGCGGCCTGCGCGAGACCTTCCTCACCAACATCTGCACAAACTGGATGGGCGACGATGGCTGGCTGTGGAAGATGAGCTGCCAGCACCGCAAGTTCGTCTACACCGGCGACACCTACTGGATCAAAGGCAAGGTCCGCCGGAAGGAACAGGTCGAGGGCCGCAACGAGGTCCATCTAGACATCTGGGTCGAGAACCAGCACGGCACGGTGGTCTCGCCGGGCAGCGCGGTGATCCTCCTGCCGACCCGCGACAAGGGGGTCGAACTGCCGAAGCCGGCCAAGGAAGACATCGACGAGATGTATGCCTACGAAGTGGAGCGGCTGCGCTGACGCCGTTTCGCGCGAAAGTTTGAAGCACCCAGCGCCGCCGTTCCCTTCGGGGAGCGGCGGCGTTGCCTTGAACGGATTGTCCGATGGAATACCAGTACATCCATTACGAAACCCGCGGCCGCGTCGCGATCGTCAGCTACGACCGCCAGGAACGTCGCAACGCGTGGAGCCCGGAACTTTATCGCGAGGCTGAGCACGCGATCGAACGGGCCAATGCCGACGATGCGGTGGGCGCGATCGTGCTCACTCATGAAGGCGCGATTTTTTGCTCCGGCACCGACTTCAAGGGCGCGCCCGAAATCGACCCCGAGACGGGTCGCAAGCTCAACATCGCGCAGATCTGCATGATGCAGGACAAGAGCTGGATCCACCTGCTCGAACGCTCGAAGCCGGTAGTGGCCGCGGTTCACGGGACCGCGATGGGCCTTGGCATCACGCAGCTCCTGCCGGTCGATATCCGCATTGGCGGGGAAAGCTCGATCTGGAGCTTTCCGTTCATCTCGCTCGGCCTGATGCCGGAACTGGGCTGCACCGCGCTGCTCCCGCGCCTCGTCGGATATGGCAGAGCGCTCGACCTCGTGCTGACTTCGCAGAAGCTCACGGCTAGGGAGGCCAGGGACATCGGCCTGATCACCCGCGTCGTTCCTGACGCGACGGTGCTCGACGAAGCGATCACCGTGGCCGAGAAGCTCGCGGCCGCCCCCGCCCTGCAGATGCGCCTCACCCGCAAGCTGTTCCGCGAGAACGCACTCGAGCGCAACGTCAACGCCTATCTCCAGAACGAGACCGACGCCTTCATCGAGATGCTGCGCGCCGCCAAGAAGGCCCGTGAGGACGCAGCGGCCAAGGCTTAGGCCCGCCCCTTTCTATCAAAAAGGGGCCGGGAAGCAGCGCGCTTCCCGGCCCCTTTTCTTTTGTCACGCCCGGCGACCTCGGCCGCCGGGCAAGAGCACTCAGTTCGCGTCGGAGCCAAAGCGGTACTTGAGGCTGACGCCCCACATCCGCGGCGCGGCGTAGATGTTGCCGCGGGTGCCGAGCGACGACCGCTGGGTCAGGTCGTTGTTGCCTATGCGGTACAGCTTGTTGGTCACGTTGGTGACGAACACCGCGAGATCGACCGGCTGGCCCATCACGTTCTTCCACCCGGCGTTGAGGTCCAGCGTCGTATACGGCTTTTCGATAGCCAGCGGATTAAGCTTGCTGGTGTCGGTCAGCGCCACGCTCGACTGGTGGTAGAGCAGCGCGCCGAAGCTGACCTGCCCAATGTCTTCAGATAGCGGCAGGGTGTAGTCCAGCGAAAGCGTGTACTGCGTCTTGGGCACCGAGTTGAATCGGTTGTCAGAGCAGAATCCTTCGATGTTGGTCGCCGCCGGGTCGCATGGATTCTTGGCCGGATTCGGGATCAGCTTGTCGAACTTCGCGTCGGTGTACGCGAAGGTGCCACCCAGCGTCAGGCCTTCCACCGGGATCAAGGTAACTTCCGCCTCGATACCCTTGATCCGCGCGTCGTCGACGTTCTGGACCTGAGAGACCGGGACGGCTCCGGGCAGGACGACGTTCTTCTGGATGTCCTTGTAACGGTCGGTATAGGCGGCGAGGTTGGTACGCAGGAACACTCCGTTGAAGTTGAAGTCGGCCTTGATACCTGCCTCGATCGAGACGTCCGTTTCAGGTTGGTAGGCCGGATCAAGCCCCGGAGGGGTTGTTCCGTTCACGCCGCCCGGACGATAACCCTTGCTGACCTTGGCATAGAACAGCTGGCCGCCGTCCGTCTTGTAGGACGCACCGGCCTGCCAGGTAGTCGAGTTGAACGAGCCCGGTGTGACCTTGCAGCTGACCGCGCCGAAGAGGTTGTTAAGTGCGATCACGCCAGCCGGCGGCCCGAGGTTCACCGAGCCGTAACCGTAGTCCGTGCACTGCCCATGCGGGATCGGCGCAAATGTGCTGGCGACAATCACATCCGCAAACGGGGCGGGTGTTCCGACAGCAACGAGGAAGTTCTTGAGGCCCGCTTGACCGCCGGGGATCGGGCTCAAGTAGGTTGCCTGCCGGGAAAGCACGGTGTCGTGGGTATAGCGCAGCCCGCCGTTGATCTTGAAGTTGTCGGTCACCGCATATTCGAACGAGCCGTAGACAGCGCGCGACTTTGTCTTGAGGTAGTTGACGCCGACACGCTGGAGAATGGCGACGTTGATCGTCGCGTTTTCGCTGGGTCCGGCCGGACGCTGTTCGTCCATATAGCCGCCGAGTGCCCAGGTCAGCCGGTTGTCGAACGCCTTGCCGGAGAGGCGCAGTTCCTCGCTCAGCTGCTCCTGGTTGGTGAACAGCAAACCGCCGCAGGCCGAGTGGCAGGTAAGGACTGCCGCGCCGTTTGCCGCGCCGAAGTTCGAGGATTCATCTTCGCGCTCGCGAACGTAGCCGAAGATGTTGGTAAGCGTGATCGAGTCCGTGAGGTCTGCGGTCGTCTTGTTGACGACGTAGAGGTTTTTGCGTTCGCTATAGAGCGGATCGACCAGCGAAACTGCCCGCGGACCGCGAGCCTGCTGGGCGGCAAGCTGCGCGTTCTGGGATGCGAGATAGTTGGCTGCGGTAAAAGGCGTATCGCCGGGCTGGAAAGCCCGGACCGAACCGTTGGCGTCGATTCCGTAGGAACCCGGAAACAGGGCGGCGACGCCGCCGATGTTGGCCCCGAGCGCAGCGTTATTCAGGCCCGCAAAGACCACCGAGGTGCCGTTGTCGTGGGTGTTCTGGTAGGACACGATCGTCGTGTTTTCGAGCCCGTCCACCGGTCGCAGGGTCAGGCCGAAGCGATAGCCCTCGTAAGCCACGTCGTCGAGATCCTGGCCGTTGGCGAGGTTCTTGGTGAAGCCGTCGCGGCGCGAGGTTTCGAACGCGGCGCGGACCAGGACCTTGTCCTCGATCAATGGCACGTTGACTGCGCCGTTGAAGGTGCGCAGGCCATAGTCGCCGAGCTTGCCGGTGAAGTATCCGCCGAACTCATCCTTCGGGGTCTGCGCGGTCACCATGACGTTGCCGCCATCGGTCACGCGACCGAAGGTCACGCCCTGCGGACCGCGCAGGACCTGGACGTTCTGCACATCGAAGAACTGGCCTTGTGTCAGCCGGGCAATCGGTACTTCGTTGAAGTACGTGATGACTGCCGGGAACACGGTGCCGAAGGAGAAACCCTGACCGCGGATGGTGTAGGTCAGATTGTTGCGGTCGGACACCGACGCGGTGACGTTGAGCCCCGGCGTGCTCTGGACGAGGTCCACCGGGTTGAAGGTGCCCTTGGCCTCGATCTTGGCCGGGGTGATCACCGATACCGCGACCGGAACGTCCTGAAGCCGCTCTTCGGAACGCCGCGCGGTCACGATGATGTCGGCTGAAGCCGGGGCATTAGCCTGATCGTCCTGCGCGGCGTCCTGCGCAAGCACCGGCATGGACCATGCCCCGCACATCGCGGTCGCCACAGCCAGCGAAGCCTTCCAGTTCCTCATTTCAACCTCCCAAAGATGTCACGAGACGCATGACGCGCCCCTTGGCTTTCATTCACATCGATCAGGAAGCGCAGCCATACGGACCACCTTCAAGGGATCCAGCAGGCACCCTTCCCGGATCGGACCGCTTTTTATCGGCCTCGACACGACGCAAACTAGCAGAAAGATGCTACTCGTCAATATTCTATATACGATTATGACCAACGGTCGAACTGTGTCAGGAAGGCCCTCGAACTATTTGTATGATAACGCATTTTCGATGCCTTGGCGGACATTGGAGCCGCTTGGGTTGTCGTCGTCGGCGTTCAGGCGGCAAGGTCGGGTATCGCCCGCAATTCTCAGGGCACAATTCCGTCGGCGGTCACCACTTTCGGCGGAACTGCGCCCCGCGGAAGCGTTCGAGCAGCCGTTCCTTTCGGGTCGCGTCGTCGATGACGGGCGTGTCGGACGGCAGGTGGCCCCGAAGGTCCGACAGCTTCAGCCGGCTGACCGAGGGCTTCGGTGCGGAACTCGACTGATACCACCGCCCCTGGATTACCCCCTTGAATCGCCCGGCCGTGTCGAGCCAGTTGGGCACACCCGGATCGACGTTGCAGATCACCGCGCGGAACTTCCCGTCGCCATCCACTATCGCCTGGTGCCCGTTGAGGCTCGACTGGCACTTCTCCCACTCGATCGTGTTGAACAGCTGGTCGGCGAGCAGGACCTGCCAGTACCGCACGGTCTCCGGCACATCCGTTTCGACCAGCAGGCATTCGCCATCTGAAAACTCGAACAGTCCTTCGAAGTAGGCTTGGTCCTTGAGCCCGCCGATGGCCGACCAGTCGTTCATCACCACGGTGTTTACGGGATGCTGGCTCAGCGTCTGGACGAAGTGGACGAACAGCTTGGCATAGCGTTCGGGGAAGCCGGCCAGGCGCTCCATGCGGTACGCGATCTCCTCGGCTGGCCAGCGGCGGTACGTTGCCGGCCCGTCGAGCCGTTCGATCGCCATGGTGCTGTCGACCTCGTTCAGCCAGTCGTAGCTCGCTTCGCGCACGCCGATGGTGCGGGCGCGGGGATCGAGCTCGAAGAAATCGCCCTCGTAGCCGTCCGGTCGCTTAGGGCCGATGATGAACGAAAACTCGCCGTTGGGTCCGTGAGAAACCTCGTCCAGATCGATATTGCCGACCGTGGGCCCGGGCACGTCGTCTACCCCGATGTATCCTGAACCGATGCCGAAATGGACAAACAGCGTCGTCCCCCTGCGGCCGGAGATGCGATAGGTACCGTGACCCTCGATGAAGCTCGAGCGGTACATGTAGTCGGGATTGGGCGCCGCCGACTTGAGGATCGGATTGAGGAAGGAATAGAACATCGGATGCTGCGGATCCGAATGGAAGATCGCCGTATAGCCCTGCGCGAGGCTCATCGCCATCTGCTGGATCGCCTCCTGCTTGAGCCAGGCGTCCTTGGGATCGATCACGTATTCGAGCGTGCTGTCGATGCCCCGGATGAGCTCGATGAAGCGCGGCCACTCCATCGGTACGGCAGGTCCGGTCATGGGCGGTTCCTTTCGGGGAATGCTGGCGGCAAGCGATTTCGCCTGCGGGCCGAGAAGAAGCGGGAGGAAAGCCGCGCCCGCAGCAAACTCGCGGCGGGTCGGCGTCACGTCAGTTCACCGGGATCCGGCCGAAGAAACTGTCTCCCTCGGCCTTGAGCCGGATAATCTCATAGTAGTGGCCCAGCTCCGCGGTGGTGTCGGCATAGGCGAAGTCAAGCACCTCGCCGAACGAGCCGTCGACCACGATCGGGCATCCCTGCCCAGCCAGCTGCGCCTTGGCGGCAGCGAACTCCTCCGCGCTATCCACGAGAAAGCCGAGGTGATGAAAACGAAGGGCCAAGCCGCTGTCCTTCCTCCACCCCTGGTAGATCGATTCCACGGCCTCGTCGGGCTCGATGACCTCGATCATCGTGTCACCGACCCACGCATTGCCAATGAAACGCGCGGCCGAACCTTCGCCGTGGACTGCGACCATATCTATCAGGTCCCACTTTTGGACCCCGTAGCGGCTCGAAAGAGCCTCGAGGGCGGCTTTGGCGTCGTCGACGACATAGGCGACCTGGAAGTGGCGCTTGAACAGCACGGCCATGCTCATCTCTCCATCAGAGTTCGTATCGGACGATGTAATCGGCGAACGCGTCGAGGATCGGTCCTTCCTCCTCGATCCGGGCATAGCTGTGGCCGCCTTCGGTGCTGTCGGCGTTGCGAGCGGCCCATGCCGTCATTGCCGCTTCCGCGTCGGCGGAGAGGGAAAGGCCCGTCTCGCCATAGATACGCCGGACCACCCCCAGCGGATCGCGTCGGATGTCCCTTTGGCGAACGTTCACCACCCGCCCCGGGAAGCGGTCCTGGAGCGCCATTGAGCGGCGCACGGCTTCCCCCCAGAATGCGGTCTCGCGGGCGAGGCGCTGTTGGCGGTCGATCCCCTCGCCGGTATATGCGCGCATGACATTGTCGAGCAGGTTGATCAGCGAGGCCAGCGAAGCTGCCGGATGACGATGGGTCTGCACCACGCGCGCATCGGGAAAGACCGCCAGCATGGCTTCGATCCCGAAGACATGGCTGGGATTTTTCAGTAGCCATGTGCGATTGTCGTTCAGCCCGACCAGCCGGAGGATATCCTTGTAGCGGCAGAACGAATGTGTCTCGTCGGCGCTGACCAGCCAGCGGTCGTAACCCGGTATGTCAAGCTGCGAGGGAAACCAGTTGCTGCAGAAGCTCTGCGCCATCGGCACCAGGCATTCGTCGACCTCGTCGGCGCGAATTCCGTGCGCCTTCATCACGTCCGGCGCGATCGCAAACATCTGCTCGGTCGCGGCAACGCTCGCCTGGTACTGCGGGTTGGCGTCCCAAGTGTCGCGCCCTGGTCGGACGAGTGGCGCCGCGCAGAGCCACTTCTCGATACCCTGGAACTGGGAGTCGCAGCTGAGCAGGTTGTGCAGCGCCGTCGTGCCGGTGCGAGGAACGCCGATCACGATCAGCGGCGCGGGGATTTCACGGTCGCGGTAGGACGGGTTTACACACCACTGCGCTTGCGTGTGGAGGCGCGCGGCGAGACCAGAGACGATCAGCCCCTCCGCAGCGAGAGCCTTGTTGCCCTGCGGTGCCCGCTCGTCGAGCGCGGCCAGGAGCACGTCCAATCCTTCGTGGTAGGCCTCGTCGCCGAAGTCTGTCAGCCCTCCCGATTGCGCCGAAGCGCGCTCGTGCAGCTCGGCCCGCCGCTCCGCCCAGCTCATGCCCACGGATCGATCAGCAACTTGCCGCCCCCGCCCTTGCCTGCGCGCAGCACTTCGAAGGCGGCCGGCGCCGCATCGAGCCCGACGGTCTCAGTCACCATGGCCCGCGCAAGATCGCCGTCGCGATCGAGCGCGTCAGCGCAGGCCTCGAAATCCTCGCGGGTGTAGATGATCGACCAGCGGATGGTGAGGTCCTTCATCAGCGACATGGCGGGTACGATCGGATCGGGCTGCATGCAAAAGCCGAGGCCGATGATCGTGCCCTGCGGCCGCACCAGATCGACAGCACGGGCAAACACCCCGGGCACGCCGGCCGCCTCGAACACGAAATCCGCCGGCCCGCCGAGGATCGCACGGATCTCCTCTGCCACGCCATCGCCCTCGATTACGAACCGGTCACCGCCCATGCGCGCCGAAAGGTCGCGGCGGCGTCCGCTCGAGGCGAGCATGACGACGTTCTCGACACCGCGCTGGCGCAGCCAGAACAGCACCGACAAACCGATCGGGCCAGGCCCGATGATCACCACCCGCGAATCTTTGTCGGGATTGGCCAGCCGCACCCCGCGAGCTCCGACCGCGAGAGGTTCCACGAGGGCCGCATCCGCGATGGCCACGGTTCGCGGCAACAGCGTGGCGCCGCGCTCGCTGACCCGGGCATATTGCGACAGGCCGGCGCCAAAGCCCTTCCACCGCGTGCAGAGAACGTCGATGCCGGTCCGGCACCCCTCACACTCACCGCAGCCGACGACGGGCAGCGCGGCGACATGATCGCCCACTTTCAGCCGTTCCACGCCCTTGCCCAAGGCGACGACTTCTCCGCCGTATTCATGACCGAGCTGACTGTCGGCGGGCAGCATCATGCCGTGACCGCTCGTCGCATGGAGATCGGTCCCGCAAACCCCGCAGCGCGAAACCCTCACGATCACTTCCCCTTCGCCAGGTTCGGGATCGGGCAGGTCCGTCACGGCCAGCGGCTGGCCGACTGCCTTGAACACCAGTGCGCGCATTTTCGCTGCATCCTCTCGTTCCGCCGTTTTGGCGTTTGATAATCGTCTATATGGTGCGCAGCATTGCTGCTACCCCCGTTTGAGGGCAACGGGTTTCCCAACATGGATTTTCGTGATGGATCTAGCTGAGCCCTTGCTGTCCGCGATGACGAGCGGCGTCACTTCGTCTCCTCCCTGGCAGGAATTCGTGCACCTGCTCCGCGGGCAGTTTTGCGCGGTCCACGCTAACGTGATCTTCCGCAACGAGGCGCTTGCCACCAACCACATGACGGAAAGCTGGAGTCTCGAAATCCGGGACCGCACAAGTCCGGTGCAAGCTTATGCCCCTCACGAGGATCCAATGGACTATTACGGAATGGCACCGTTCAAGGCCCACACGCTCGATGATTTCATCGAACGCGGCGAAGGGACCGGGCATCCCTTCATCAAGCGCTTCCTCGAGCCCTTGCACATAGGCAGCGTGGTCCTTTGCCGCATCGTATCGGAGAATGGCTTTCAGGCCTGGTTATCGGTGGCGCGCGATCGCGATCGTCCGTTTGGAAAGGCCGAGCGCGGACAGCTCGAAACCATCGCGCGGTTGTTCCGCCATTCTCTGCAGGTTTTCGGCGAACTGCGGCATGCTCTCGACCAGCGCGACGCCTATGCTCGCTTGGCGCGGGGCCGGGCGACGGGACTGATCCGCCTGGGACGCAATGGCAAGGTCTTGACCATGGACGCGAGCGCACGGGTCCTTACCAGCGCAGGCGGCCCCCTCCGAGTATCGCGCGGAACGCTTGAGGTCGTCGATGACGGGCAACGTGAGCCGCTTCGGCGGAGTCTCGACAAGGTCCTGCACGGTGACAGTTCCGAGGAGTTGGTCGCTGTCGAGGGCAATGGCGCGGCCGATCTCGAACTGCTCCTGTTCAGGACCTCGGATTCCTTTGCCCCCGCCTGGGCAGAGGCGCCGCAGGCCATCATCTACGTTCGCGAGGTCGGGAAGGAGTGCGCGCCCTCGCCTCGACGGATCCGGGCGCTGCTCGGTCTGTCTCACCGCGAATCAATGCTCGCGAGCCTTCTCTCCGCAGGCAACACCATCACAGAGGCATCTCGCCAGCTCGGCATATCGGAGCAGACCGGACGCAGTTATCTTCGGCACATCTTCGAGCGAACGGGGCTGACGCGGCAGACCGAACTGGTGCGCAAGATCCAGGCAAGTGTAGTCAACCTCGACTGAGACATAGCGCTGCCTGGAAAAAACTCACCCCAAGTGTGGCGGGGTCAACTGTTCCGCTGCCTGTGCCTAGAACCCCAGATCCCGCACCGGCACGTCGATCGGCCCGGAAACCTGCTGAACTGCGGCAAGAAGCTTTTCGGCCGGCTCCCCTGCCAGATAGCCATCGATCAGCCGCTGGTAGTTGCTGATCAGCCCTTCCACCTCGCTGGCGAGCCGCATGTATTCGAAGCCCGAATGCAGCCCCTTCTGCTGGCGCGGGAGGTTCGCATAGTCCTGCGCCGGGATCGGCGGCCAGCTCGGGTCGTCATGCGGCATCGGCACCGGCTCTTTGGGCCGTTCGCGCGCTTCATCAGGGGGGTAGCGGGTCAGCGACCACAACTCGAACAGGCACTCCTCAGGCCCCAGCGGACGGATCCGGTAGGACGAGGCGCTGCCGTAAGTCGGCAACAGGAAATAGTGCGGGAATGCAAAGTTGACCCCGCTCGACATTTGGAGATCATCGATCCGATTGAGGTCGGGCGGGTTGTTGCCCTGTTTGCGGTAGAAATCGCCGACCGCATTGTTGAGCGCCTTCTGCCAGGCGCGCGATGCGGCAGAGGGCTCCTTCGGCAGGTCGATCCCGACGAGCGTCTCGGCGACCTCGATCTCCTTCTGGTGCGTCATTCCGGCCATGCCCTCGGACAGCACCTTCATGAAGTGAACCATGGTCTCTGCAAAGACCCGCGAGTCCACCTCGGCGACCCTGTTCGGACCCATGGTGGTCCAGGTGAACTTGGTCACCAGCTCATCGGGTAACCGGACATAGTCCGCATCCCCGGGCTTGCTGGTCACGCCGAAGGGCAGGAGCTGGGGGTGTGTGGTGGCGACATGGTAGCCCTCATGGAACGCCTCCATTGCGAGCTTCCAGTTGCAGGGGATGCGCGCCGCCTTCCACCACTCGACGCGCAGTTCCTCTGGATGCCAGAGCTCCATCCGTTCGGCAAAATGGCCAAGCGACGCGCGAAGCGGTGGGGCATCGGGATCAAGGTTGATGAACGCGCAGTGCGCCCAGACCTCGCAGCGGACCTCGACAAGGTCGAGGTCCGCCTTGCACAGGTTCCCTTCATCATAGGCATGCGGGGAATAGACGAAGGTGTTTTCCCCGCGGGTATTCCAGCGCCAGCCGTGGAACGGACAGATGAACCCGCCGGAGCTGTGCCCGCTGCGGGTCACGAGTTGAACCCCGCGGTGGCGACAACTGTTGTGGTAGGCCTTTATCGTATCCGCATCGACCCGCATCACGATGATCGACTGGTCGAGGTTTTCATAGAGGACATAGTCCCCCACCCGCGGCAGCTCATCGAGGCGGCAGGCCATCTGCCACACCTTCGGCCACAGATGCTTCTTCTCGAGTTCGAAGAATTCCGGGTCGTAATACCGCGGTGCCGGAATCCGATCCGGTCTGGCCACCGGATGAAGAACCTCTCTCATCCCATACATCCCAATCTGCGTTCGATCCGCTAAATCAGGATACTGTTTTCCATTTGCCGAGGTGTCAAGCGAAGGCTCGATCTTCGAGGACTTGACCTACCAGCGCATCGGTGAACGAGCGGCTCGCTCCCGACCACGACGATGCCTTTCGGGATCAAGCGGCTGCGCCGCCTGATGCAAAAAAATATCCTGACGCAAACGGACTGGGACGAGTGCCGATGTCCGCTTCGCCGGGCATCGACTGAAGCTTCAGAACATCGGCCCGTCAAGCGCAGGGGCACAAAACGCGTTCTCCCTCGCGACCTGTGCAACCAGCTGTGACCTCACTCGGAATCGGAGCGCGCCATCGCCTGCATTGTGAAGCACTTTTTCGATCAGCTTCTTCCATGCTTCATTTCGTGCGGTGAGCTCACCTATGGGCGTAAATCCTGGTTCAGTCTCGCCGAGCATCGCCGCAATCTCCTCGGCGAGACAGTCGCTGACTGATCTGTCGGCCACAAGAGCCGAGAGCAGTTCGCGCTTTTCCGCGCTGTCGACCGCCAATGCCTGGCCCTCGAGATCCAGCCGGAGGATCACGTGGTTGAGCAGCATCCGGACGCACATCATCGCGCTTTTGGCGTGTGGACTCTGCAATTCGGGAGCGACTAGTTCCTCCAGGTTCTGGACACAGCTTCGCAGCACTTCCTGAGCCGAGGGGTTCATTGTTCGGACTCCTTCGCGAAACCGGCGACCGCAAAGAGGTTCGCCTGAACAATCACAGGATAAAGCATCCCGAGGGTCAGCAACTGGACCCGGCGGTCTCGCCCATTATTGAAGTTGCGCAGCCCGCAATGAAGCGCGCACGCCCCCTTGAATGCCCAGAAGCGGCGGTACCAGTTCACCGCCTCCATCGAGACCGGCGACGGTGCGACCGAATTGTAATAGTCCAACGCCTCGGCCTCGCCCCAGTATTTGGCGGTTGTCCCCATGGCGACAGCAAGGTCGAGAGCGGCGTCGCCGAGGCTCGCCCCCTCCCAGTCGCACATGCCGACGATCTTGCCGTCTCGCCAGATTTCTTCACCGATGCCATTGTTTTCCTTGCGAAGTACAATCCTGTCCGGAGCGGGCGGGGGATTGTCGAGCAACCATTGCCCGATCTCGCGAAGCCCCGGGAATGGCTCCTGCGCATGGCGGTCGAGCATCTCGAGATGGCGCACGACGTCATAGGAAGAACAATCGGCCGCGCTCGCCGGCACCGACAGGAATCGCCCGAAACCCATGGCCTGCCAGTCCAGCGCATGGATCGCGGCGAGCTTGTCCATCTGTTCCTTCACGATTCCGATGCGAGCCCCCTTGCCCGCATCGCTATCGTCAGACAGGCAGGCCGGCTCAACCTCGCCCTCCGTCCATTCCCGCACGGTGAACTCGCGGCCTTCCAGAAGCCATTCCGGCCTGCTTTCGTGCACAACCAGCCTCGGCACCGGCACCGCTGTCCCATGAAGCAGGCGATAGACTTCACTTTCGTCTTCGAGCGGACTGTCGGAAAGGCACCCGCCCGGCGGATCCAGCCGGACGACGAACTTTTCACGGAGGGTCTGGCCAGCCTTCTCCCAGGCCAGCGTAACCCACCAGGTCTCACGCGACATGCCCGGGTAGGAGCGCCTTACGGTATCGAGCCTGAGTTCGGCACGATCCGGGAACAACTGCTGGAAATAAGCCGTCATCTGTGGCTCGTTCAGAGGCTGATAAAGCGGCATCAGGTCATCCTTGGGGGCGGTAGCGCGGGTGAGGCCCGGTGAACCCAACCATTGAATCGGCCATGCCCGGGTTTCCATTCAGCGTGATTGCAAGCGGATACTCGTGAGGCAGGACCGAAGGGAAGGACACGTGGCCAGAGAGGTCGCGCACATTCGCCTGGTCCGCGACGTCGTAGGTTTCGCCCTCGAGCAAGTCGTCGCCGCGCCACGCGCCAAGCCCTCGCTGGTCCCAGTAGCCGTTGAAATAGCCATAGCCCTGATAGACAAACCCTTCCGAAAGCGGCGTACCGCGCAACTCGAAGCGTTCGCCGCCTGCGATGAAGTCGAAGTTCAAGGCCGAGGGACGAAGGGTCCCTTCGACAAGGGGGACGTCGACCGTGGCCGAATCGATGACGAGCTCGCGCCATGCCTCGCCTTCTCGGCGGACCAGCTTGCCACCCGAATAGACCACCCGACCGGTCGCATCCTCCTGGATTTGCAGACTGCCGTGTGTGCCGTCAGCGCACGAAAACGCCATCCCTGAGATGACAGAGGTTTCACCACCGCTACTCTGCGCCGCCGTTGGCACTGGCGGAGGCGGACCGCCCACGCCCGGTCGGACGCCGAACGAGCGATCGCGGAAGCCGAACCAGTTTTCCACCTCGATGCGTTGTCCTGCCGCTTCCGCCCACCCGTTGACCACGCCAAACTGGTAGAACCGGCGATAGTCTTCATGGACTACCCCGTTGATGGAGCGGCGGTGATGCGGTTCGTCGAACGCCGGCAAGCTGGCTTCCCAGTTCAGATCGAATGCGACGCCGAACTCGTTAGGCTCGAGGATCAGCCGGAACGACCTGAGGCCCTCCTTGATCACGTAATCAAGCGGACCGGATCCGATTCGTCCGACATTTGGACGCCATCGCCGCGAGGTCCGGACATTATGCTGCAATCCGCCAAGCAGTATGGTGCCAAAGCCGTCCAGAACATTCATGTTCTTGTAAACCCCGAGCCCTGAGTTGATCTGGGCGCGGTTCTCCCGGTCATAAGCCACCCACCAGTAGCGGTCAAAAAAGCGATGGTCGCTCGACCCCGCTACGTCGAAGTGATCGCCGACCTGATGGAACGGATAATCGTCAAACTCGCTCAGCATGCATCCCTCCGTGGCCGTCGCTCCGGCCGGCTTGCCTGAAACGGTATACTAATTGCGGAGATCGACGCAATTCCTTATCCTTTTTTCCGTCCAAAAAATTGCCGCAGTGGTCAACAGTAGGCAAACTCCCTCCAGAAGCGCTCGAACAAACGAGCAAAAACGCGGATCACCTGATTTGTCTGTCCGGCCAAAAGAAGGTTCGCGGCATCCGCGAGCTCGTCTGCGCCCGGTGCAGCGTCTCGCCAGGGAACAGGTTGCCCGGATGCGCGAAGAAGAGCCGCAAGCGCCATCCTCGCAGCCTCTTCCGAGTTGGTCATCGCGAGGTGGACACAGGCAACATAGATCGCGAAATCGGCCGTGGGATGGCCGACGTAAACACCGCCTGAAGGCCCCCGCCGAACCTCGACAACCCCGTTGAGCTGCATCAGGTTGAGCGCTTCTCGCATGACACCACGTCCCGCGCCGAGCCGATCCATCAACTCCGCCTCGCTGCCAAGGAACTCCCCAGCCTGAAGTGCCCGGTCCTCGATCTCCAGGGTCAGCCTATAGGCAACCAGCTCGTGGAGCTTGGACGGGCGCGAGCCTGATTCGGAAGAAACTGTAAGTGCGGCAATGAATTGTCCGTCAGCGGATCGCCGTAGGAATTCCAGTACCAGATTCGGCTTTTTGTCCGACGAGATATCGATCGCGCCTTGCACCAGACGCAAAGCGCGACGGACCTCGAGCGGATCCATTCGAACGAGTTCGAAATAGACCTTGAACATGAACATCGGAACATACCGGCCTGGCGTGGAGACTCGAATTCCACCCGAGACCCCGCGCCTGATTTCGATGACGCCCTGCCACTCGAGCTGACGCAGGGCCTCACGCAGTGTTCCCCGGGCAACGCCGCAGCGCTCAAGCAGTGCGCGCTCGGTGCCCAGCTCATCCCCTTCGCTAAGCCCTGATTCGCGGATCAGGTCGATCAGCCTGGCGGCAAGGCTCACGCTCAGCCGGCGGGTCGGTGCCCTCGTGTCCATTCCTTCCTCCTCGCGCGAATGATCCGAGCTGAACGCAAGTCAACCAATGAGGTTAAGTAGTTAGATGATTATTGACAGATCTAATCGGGGTCATGATATGGCGCTCCCCAGGCGTACCGAGATCGCACCTGCGAGGGAAGGACAGATGATGAAGGCAAGGTTGAAATTGGCCGCGGGCAGCGCCCTAGCATTGGCCGCAGCACTGAGCAGCAACGCAGCATTTGCTCAGGAAGGACAGGCCGAAAACGCCGAGTCGACAGATGCGGGCGCAATCATCGTGACGGCTCGCCGGACCAGCGAGCGCCTCCAGGATGTCCCGGTTGCAATCACGGCCTACAATCCTGCCCTCCTCCAGCAGAAGGGCATCAGGTCGGTCTACGATCTCCAGCAGGCGACACCAGGCCTCGTCGTCACCAACACGCAATCGCAGGGCCGCGCGGCCGGCGGCTACAACATTCGCGGGCAAAAGCAGTCGGCGGACGACGCGCCTCCGGGCGTCGTCGCGTACCTCAACGACGTGCCGATCTACGGCCCCGGGATCGCGCGCGCATTCTTCGACATCGACACCGTCCAGGTCCTAAAAGGTCCCCAGGGCACACTTTTCGGCAAGAACACCAACGGTGGCGCCATCCTCGTGAACTCGAAGCGTCCCACGGTCGACGGCGTGGAGGGTTATGTCACAGCCCGCTATGGCAATTATGACGACAAGTATGTCGAAGGCGCGGTCAATGTGCCTTTGGGTTCTTCGTTCGCACTGCGCGTCGCGGGCAATCTCGAGCGTCGCGACGGTTTCACCAAAAACCTCGCCGGTCCGGATCTCGACGATCTGCACTACGGCAACCTGCGCGCCTCGTTCCTCGTAGCGCCGCAAGACAGCAGTTTCGAAAACCTGACGGTCTTCAATTACACCAACATCGACGAGGGCGGTACAGGTTATAAGATCACCCAGGTCATCGCCAATCCGGCGATCACGGGCGGACAACCCTTCTCGGCCTCTCGGCAGGCCGCGCTCGCGGCTGCTCTCCTGCTCGACGAACGCACGGTTTCCAATGCGGCGCCGGGCTTCACGTATGCTCGCGCCTTGGGCGTGACCAATACGACCAAGGTCGAACTCAGCGACTCGCTGCTACTCAAGAACATTGCCGGGTATCAGGAACTGAAATTCGAAGGACTCAGCGATTACGACAACGTCACGCCAGAGTTTCTGTCGGTCGGCTATGCTCGCCATACCAAGCAGTTCACCAACGAACTTCAATTGCAGGGCAAGTTCCTCGATAACCGGCTCAGTGTAATCGTCGGCGGCTTCTATCTTTCTGAGAAGCAGGATCCCTTTGCCGGACGCACCCGGTTCGGTGCGACTTCTGCCGGCTATGTCCTGACGCCGGAGTTTTTCTACAACCTTCAATTCACCCACACCGATCTCGAAAGCAAGGCGCTGTTCGCTCAGGCGACTTACAAGCTGACCGACGCGCTCTCGTTTACTGGCGGCTACCGTTACACCTGGGACGACCTGAGCCTCCTGGACCAGCAAAGGCGGGTGTTCGTCGCCGGTACCGTGCTACTTCCGCCGGTAGTACCTCTGCCATTCCAGTCCTGCGCATTCCCCGGCGCGCCGGGCACACCCGACCCTCGCCTGTCGGTCGATCTCACGTCGTGCGTGCGCACCGGCAAGGCCAGTTTCTCCGCCGGTAACTACAACCTCAGCCTTGACTGGAAGCCCACCGCGGACATGCTGGTCTACCTGGCGCACCGTCATGGCTACAAGTCGGGCGGATTCAACGTCACCTCGGCGTTCTATGGCAAGGGCAACATCTACAACCCCGAGAAGGTCGACGACGTCGAGCTCGGGGTCAAGCATTCCGGCGACCTCGGCGGGATGCGCTACCGGTTGAATGCCTCCGTCTTTCACAGCTGGTACGATGACCTCCAGCTTGTTCAGGTGATAACGGATGCATCGGGTCCGCAGTCGCTTACGCAGAACACCGGCAAGGCCCGGCTGTGGGGCGGCGACATCGATCTCTCGATCGAGCCCGTTGAAGGACTGACCCTTGGCGGTACGTTCAGCTATTTCGATGGCAAGTTCACCAAGCAGAACGGCATCGTCATCGGTGCGGGCGGCGTGCCGGTCAATCTGGTTGGCCTGAAGTACCGTTCGCAGCCGAAGACTCAGTTCACCCTTTCGGCGGCCTACACGATGCCGGTCGGCGAGGAGAGCAATGTCGAAGCTTCGGTGTTCTACTCGCACACCCAAGGGTACTACGCGAGCTATGATGTCCTGCCTGGCAACTTCATCCCGTCGTACGACCTTTTGAATGCCCGGATCGGAATCACCAACATCGCCGGGTCCGGCGTCGGGCTCGCGGTGTTCGGCAAGAACCTCACCGACGAGATCTACACAAACGGCATCGCTCGCGGAGAGACCTTCGGATACATCTCACGGATCTACGGTGAACCCCGCACTTACGGCGTGGAAGCAACCTTCAGGTTCTGATCATTCCCCTCCCGGGAACACCTACGGGGCAGCGTACGCTGCCCCAATTTTTTTGACGTTCCGGACTGACAACCGGTGGTACTCGCTATAGCCAAACTCTACTTGAGCGATCACCGAGTGATGCGGCACCGCCTTGAAGAACCGAATGATTGCTTCGAATAGCCAGCGTCTCGTCCGGTCTGGCATGGTCGGCCTCGCAACCGCGACCGCGTAGCGCGGTGTCGATCGCTGAATCGAGCAGCGCGCTTTGCTACCTAGTCGAAACGCCGGATCACCTCGGGCAAGGAGTGGCAATAGCGGAACGGCGAGGCTGGTCAGCGCAGCCCGCGAGATGGCGATTATCCTGCCTCGGCACTCATCCTAATCCTGTTCTTGTCGCGCCAGAAGGAGCTGTCAGTCTAATGCGAACTCGTCTCCACTTCGCGGAGCCCGGTCTTTGAGGCGGGCAGCTTAGCTTGCAATGAGCTGCCACTCAGCCAATGCGGCCGAGCGGCGAGCTTTGAAAGTTTGGCGGTCGACGAGGTGGCGTTCCTGGTTGAAGTGGTTGTGAACGTTGGCATGAACCGAGGCGAACTTCTGCAGCGACTTCATCTGTCGGAAGCGCAGCATCGCCCGCTCTCTTCGCCGGAATGGCAGGTGTGAATTCTCGACCCGGTTGTTGGCGTGGCGGCCGACCTCCTGGCGCTCCGCGTTGCCCAGTTCGCGCATCGCGGCAGGATAGGATTTCAGCCCGTCCGTGACGATGGCTTCGACCTGACCGTGGCGTTTCAAGGCTTTCTTGATGAACCGCAGGGCCGCGGTTTTGTCGCGGGTCTTGGTCACGTAGGATTCCAGGATCTCGCCTTCCTGGTCCACCGCCCGCCACAGGTAGTGGGTCTCGCCGTTGATCTTCACGTAAACTTCGTCGAGGTGCCACTTCCAGTGGCGGAAGCCCCGCATCCTGCTCACTCGCTGGCGGCGGATGTCCGCGGCGAACAGCGGCCCGAACCGGTTCCACCACAGCCGCACGGTCTCGTGACAAACGTCGATACCCCGCTCGAACAGGAGGTCCTCGACGTTGCGCAGCGACAGCGGGAACCTGACGTACATCAGCACCGCCAAGCGGATGATCTCGGGTGAGGTCTTGAAGTAGCGAAAGGGGTTTCCGGTTTGGCTCATATCGGGCCGCTAGCAGCCCTCATACTGGTCGACCATGTTCCTTTGACAGTGCCGATCGGGCTGATCAGCCGTGTGGTCCTGACCTGCCCCCCGCTGGTCCCGCGGTCATAACGAGAGTCCGCCGGTTTGATATTCGTGCTGAGGCACCGGCACA